>NZ_CALPCY010000044.1:0-41057 GCF_943193115.1 Otoolea muris | reverse complement strand
AAAAAAAGTGGGTGATTTTTTTGAGATAGGGGTCTGAAAGCCTTATAAAATCAAGGCTGAAGATTCCGAGAAGTTATTACGTATATGCAAGGAGGTTTCCGAATGGCGGAAGAAAAGAATAGCTTCACATATTCAATTATGATAACAGTTCCACTGACCATCGCCCTGAATAAGATGCCGGGCAATACCGTCGTACCTGAACTGTGGGCAGCGGGGGAGGGGGATATACGGAGAACCAGAGTCCTTTCCATGTCTGCTGTAGACAGAGAGCAGGAGTGCGGGGACGACTGCAGTTTCAAAGAAAGTGTTGGCTGGAACCGCGTTATGCCGAAATTATGGGCAAAGTTTGAACAGTACGAAAAGGAAGACCAGGAGGCTGGGGCTGTGCGGAGCTTTATCAGGCACACGGCAAAACGCGGGGAAGAGAACTGCGCATGCCGGACACCGGAGCTCAGCTCCAGATACAGATACAAGATAAAACACAGCTCTGTTTTAACGGCCATGTTATCCCACCTGAACCGGTCATAATCCTAATACAGCATTTCGCAGATACTCATAGCACCCGCTATTTGTGCCATTGCTACGTTGGCTTCAATCGACGATGCCACCGCATCGCCTCATTCAGCCGCCTTGCACTGACACAAATATCAGGCGCTTAGTATACGAGTATCTACGAAACGCTGTGCTAGAAACACATATACAAGGCTCCATTATCATACGGGGAGGAACACACAAAATGCAGGCAGGGAAAAATATATTCGTGCGTTTCGCAAAGATCGCGGTACCGCCAATCATAACCATGGCCGGGAAGATGCCAAATCATAAGTTCGGGCTGGAGCCATCGGTTTCCCTGGATCCGCAGCAGGCCTGGGAGGAAGACAACTGGATAACCGGAGAGCCTTCCCAGCCTTTTGAGGATGCAATGCAGGAATATGGGGACAACAGTGATTTTGAGGCCAGCGCCGGCTGGGCCAGCGTCATGCCAAAACTGCAGGTGAAATTTGCCCAGTATGAGAGAGAAGATCGGGAAACAGGCGCTATAAGGAGTTTTATTGGAAATAGGTTGGACTTCCAGGAAGATGACAACGTGTACCCGGCAGCGGGGGCATGCTCCGGGTTTGGGTTCAAAAAGGGTGACTCTTTTTATGTCAACGAGGGACTGCGGTGCGGTAACCGGGGAAAGCAGAGCAGGGCATCACTCCTCGTATATCTGGGCCTCCACTACTGTGACCTGGATTCCAAAGGGTTCTGTCAGTACGGGAATACCAGGGAGATTGCGAAAATGGCGGGCCTAACTGTGCGCACAGTCAGGAATTCCCTCAGAAAGCTTGCGGCGGCAGATTATATCCAGGTGGGAGGTATTGACCGCGATGGGGATTTCGCGTTCCATGTGCCGGATTATCAGTATATCGGCCTGACATACCTGGAAGGAGGACGCGGGTATTTGAACCTTGAGGAAGGGATGTTTCGCCAGCTTGCATCCATGCGGGACGTGAACGCCCTGCGTATGGCGCTCAGGATGCTTGTCACGGTGGATAATCCAAGGTCAGCCGGCGAAGCCGTAGTGCGGGGAAGGAGTCTGCGGTTCTCACTGCCCAAATATGTGACCTGGGAAATGTTCCGGAAGTCTGTGGACAGGATACGGAATGCCTGCCCGTTTCTGGATATCGGGGAAAGCAATGGGAAGGGGCATTTCACGGTCAGGCTGCCAGAGGAGCAGGACGCGAAAGCCAGGAGAGCCCAGGCCGATCTGGAAAATCAAAAAAAGCTGGAGGAGTACATCCCGCAGCTTTCTTCCCTGTACGGAAAAAAGTATGATGAGGCGGAAGATTATCATCATAAGTGTGGGAAATACCCACCCCAGTTCAACGTGTTCGGGTATGAGAATGAACGCCTGGATCGGGAACTGATCTTTAAAGCGGATCAGGAGCAGACCGCCCAGTATGCTTCCATGGCTACGCAGTACGGGCTTGGGATCGTCAAGCAGGCCCTCAGATGGCTTGCCAGGGAAGTGAGCGTGTTCCGGGAGTGGATTAACTGCCAGCCGGCCTACCTGCGCCAGATAATTCGCAGGCATCCGGACGGCGTGTTCGCTTCCTGTGGGGCGTGCTGACAAAAATTAACAAAAAACATACATAGCGCCGCCCTGAAGCCGCCCGAAAACGGGAGGTATTATTGGCGTATGGGAAAAACTGAAAATTGGAGGAGAGGAAAGATGGAAGGGAACCTGCGGCGGCGGAAAAGCTGTCAGCAGGCTTTTTTGTGCCTGCGGATGAAAAAACGGAATGGCAGGAGGAGCAGGAAAGCGTGGATAAACCCCTATGCAGGGATGAGAGAAGGTTGGAAAATACACAGTTCCTTTTCCCCCATGAATATAGAAGAGAAATTTTCCACATAATATCCACAAAATTATCAACATAATGCTCCAAAAAATAGGATCTGAAAATGAAGTTATCCACAGCAGAAAGAAACCATGACCTGAAAAGGAAATTTTCACGTGCAAAATGGAAAAAAACCGTGATATTCCAGAAAGAAACCAGGATACTTTAAAAAGAAACCGTTACTGCAGGGGGAAAAACAGAAGGAACAGGTCAAAAAAAGAAGGAAGCCGAAAAAAATAATCCACTTCCGAAGTTTCCCGGACGGGCTATCTGCCAGAATCCCCCGTCTGACAGGGCTTCGCAGGTCGGGGCGTTTCTGATTCAGGGGGATAAGGTAACATGCAGGAAGAGTTTGGAGGATATGTCTTTCCTCAGGCCGGGATCCGGCGGGAAGCGCCTGGAGGTTTTGGGGGAGAAAGTTTGAAATAAGATAAGGGTTGCCACCAGTATCGCTGCGAGGGGAACAGCCGCTCCGTCATGGGCAGTTATACACATCCGGAAACTGCGGCTCACAAGGCCATCTGGGGAAGGGAGCGTCCTGTACAGGTGTTATACGGGGACAGTTTTTTTGCAAAAAGGCTATCTGCTGGGAGTCTCTCTTTAAAAAGAACAGCCAGACTTGTTAAGACAGGCTGTAAAGCCCAACCAACAGCATAAAGATAAGGAAGATTCATTGTGCTTCAGCGCCAACAGACAGATATAGCGGGCATACCATCAAAATCGCTATCTGTCCCTTTATCGGCATATCCGGATTGCGGTCAGGAAGAGGATGCGGGACTTGCCAGGAAGCGCATGAAAAATATTGGGATTGTATAATTGTTTAAAGCATAAATTGACAGAATTTTCTGTAAATAATAGAAGGAGAAATAATTAGAGCAGTATCGGGAGTTTATCGAGAAACTGGGATTCCTGGTCAGAACGACAGTCTATTTAGATTTGACGGCCATTATGGCTCCGCTCCTTGACATATTCGCCCTGTATCAGGGCGGACAGAACCGATATTCTCTCAGACTCTATAAGGTCTATTCTGGGGCGCGTTCCGACAGATGCCCTGGGATTAGCTATTGTATTACTAAATAAAGATTCGGAAAAGAAACAGTTTGGCGCGGTTTCTGGGTGCGGAAAGGAATCCGTGATCGTGTTCAGGGCTGTGGAAAACACAAACTGGCAGGTCACGGACGGGAAGTATTATGCAGGATACAGGGCCGGATACACGCTTTATGAGATCTTTTATAAGGTTCCGCTCGAAGCAGAAGCAGATTCCACGTTCCTGGCTGTCCCGGAGAAGAGGGATCTTCCCGCGGAGTTGATAGACGAGCAGCAGAAGATCTGGTTCCCGGTATTTGTCGGGGAGACTAAAGGCACAGAAAGTGCGGGCAGGAACAGAGACAGCATAATACTATCACATTCAAAAAAGTGGGGTGTTCCCCGGGAACACCTCTAAAAGAAGAATACCAGAAACAGAAGACAGGAGTTGACAGTTTTTGCCGGAGTATATCTTGAAAAGCGAACATTTCCGTCCGCACCACATCTTTTCTTTTTCAAGTTAGGGGGGGGCACCACCTTGTAACAAGATTGTTTACTGATACAAGCCATATTACATTTTCTAAAAACTGACAGTCCAATATTTCTGAATCCCATCATTTCATCATCATACATCACAAACAGCTCATATATCTGCGGATACATATTTTTTGCTATGATATGGGTGTTCCCGGGGAACACTCTAAAAAAATGATATCCGCCCAAAATAAAAAAATAATTTTTTTGCCATACTGTCAATATAAGGTTTTACAAGCTTAAATTCAAGGAAGGAAAAACTTATGAGGGCGACAAAAAAACAACCAATCAGGATTGCCGTCTTTAATCAAAAAGGCGGAGTAGCAAAAACAGCGACGGTATTCAACATGGCAGGAATCCTTGCAAAGTCCGGTTCAAAGGTACTGGTTATCGACGTGGATTCCCAGGCAAATGTTTCGTCATCCCTCCTGATGGAAAACATGGCGGATTATGACGAAAAACACGGGACAGTCGGACAGATGCTGGATGAGGTGATGACATTAAAGGATATTATTGAGGTTCCGTCCCGGATTAATGACGCGATCATCAAGGCTAAGATCTGCATCCGTGATGGGGGAGCCGCTAAATGGAGGGGGATCGATGTCATCCCGGCTAACAGCAGGCTCCAGGATCTGAAGGTAGAGGACATGGATGACGAGGACAGCCTGTATGCGATCCGGGATGCTATCGGCATGATCCGGCGCACCAGAAAACATGCGTATGATTATGACTACATCCTGTTCGACTTCCCACCGCACCTGGGAGAATTGTCCGTGGCCGTGCTGGCCGCATCGGATCACGTCCTGGTTCCCGCCACAGTGGACAGCTATAGTATGAACGGCTACGGGGAATTGATGGACACGGTGGAAAGTATCCGGGCCATGGGACTGAACCCGGATTTGGATATCATCGGGGTATTCTTTACCATGATCCAGCCCTTGCAGAAATACGACCGCAGTATGTACCAGGACGTGAGGGAGCAGCTTGGGGACGCGTTCATTGACACACCGATACGGTCAAACAGCAACGCGAAGCTGGCCGCCCATATCGGCTGTCCCTTATGCTGGCTCAAAAGAACCGCAGGCGTGACACAGGATTATATCGCGGTAACGGAAGAAGTGCTCTGCAGGTGCGGCGTCTTAAAGAAAGGAGAACATCTTCCGAACCTTACGAACGGCGCGGGAAAATCTTTAAGCGGCCGTCTGATGGGGTAAGCAGACAGCTTAAACGGCTGAATCAGATCACTGGATATATGCACCCACAAAAAAATATAGAAAGAGGAAGAATTCAATGAGAGACATCCACAGTGGAAGAAACACCACATTAAAAAAGATCGCAAATAAGCAATGTACCATGGAGGACACAAAGATGCTGGACTCATCCTGCCTGACTGAACACCCGGACAATGAATACCTTTTTGGCATGGAGGGAATTGAGCGTCTGGCCGAAGGCATGAGGAAGGTTGGTTTCAAGGGGGCGATCGAGGTATGGGACATGAAAGACGGTACCTACCAGATCTACTCCGGGGCCCGCAGGAACCGGGCCAACACGCTGCTTGGGAACAGCCGGATCAAGGCGTTCGTGTACCCGTACCCAGAATCTGAGACAGAGCGGCGCAGGGAGCTGTTAGGCGCAAATATCTATGGCCGTAACGCTGTGCAGAGAGACAATGCGATCTATACAGCCCGCCAGATTAGTTATCTGCGGGAGACGATCCGGATGGAACGGGAAAACGGGATCTATGAAGGGGAAAAGACCAGGGAGGAGCTGGCAAAGGAATTTGGCACAAGCCCTTCCAACATCTATAAATATGAGTCCCTGCTGAAACTGAATGACCGGGCCCAGGCGGCTGTGGCGAATGGCGGCATCCAGCTCGCCCAGGGTTCCTCCATGTCCGTCCTGTCCAGTGAGTACCAGGATATCGTGCTGGACGCCCTGCAGCTCATACGGGATTCCAACATGGCAGGAGTGCGGGATGAGGTTCAGGAACTGGTAGATTACATTAAGGCCCATGAAGGGGAACCGGTTACGGCAAAAGACGCTGTAAGGTCTGTCTGTGGGGCCAGGAAGCCGATGGATAGCGCGGAGTATGCGGATGGCACAGATCAGGAGACAGGCCGTGACAGGGATCCTCAGGAGGATATGGCGGGATCAGCGGAGGTTATAGGAAACGAAACGGGCAGTGTATCCGGAAAAGATGGACAGGCCATGCAGGCTGTACTCCCGGACAGGCCAGCCGCCGTCTCCTACGCCCCGAAAACGGCAGCGAAGAAATTCAACCAGTGCTATGAGAAGATGGAGGAGTTCTTGCGGGCAGACAAGCAGTACAAGGAAAAAGATCGGGGGGATGTGCTTGATAAGCTCCAACAATTGCGGGCGATGATCGACTCTGAGATTTTAAAAATCCAGACAGACGCCTGGAACGGACATTCGGAAGATGCCGAATAGCCGGGCCTGCGGCATGAAAACTGCTTAAATACAGGAAATATTCGAACTCACTGAAAACCATCCGAAAATGGCTCAAAAAGCGGAAAAAAGAGAGAACTGAGGAGAGAACAGAAGCCCTGCTTGTTGTTGGAGGATTTACGGTTGCAAATTTGAAAAACTTGCGGTAGTTTTATTTGACGTTTCCAAATGGCTACGCACTACGTAGCCATTTGGGCTGGACACACTATCGCCTTTTGATGCGTGTGGAAAATGACAATGCAAAATTGTATTTACCAAGTGAGGAAGAGATGTTACAGGAATTAAGGCGGGAATATCGGGCGTTGGAGAATGGGAAAATTAAAAAATCGATGACACGGAAGTGGATTGATTTATACGACAAGTGATTGAATAAACAATTACACCACTTTACAACGCATAGAACATCGAAAACCACATAAAATCAACAGCTATTATCAAAGCCTTGCAAAGGCTATGTCTAAGAGAAACAGCTTAGTCCAAAAGTTGTAAAGTGGTGTTTATTGAAATATTTCGGGTAGATAATAAAATCAGATTATGGTACAATCCTGAGAGAGCCCTGTGCATCAGGGCAAAGTTCATAAGAATGGGGTGTACAGATGGCAGATGAGGATTTTTATGAAGCAGCGGTCAGGCATTGGATTGACGGAGCTATACTGGAAGAGCAGGAGGAATATGATAATGCTGTATGTATGCAGGGGTTTGCCGCTGAATGCGCTTTGAAAAAGATTATGGAGAAAGTGCGCTCCGTTAAAATGAGCGGTTCTGGGGAAATAGAAAAATACAAAAAAGAATACAGCCATTGGGGAGAGGCAATAATGCGGGATATCCAGATGTTGCTGCTGGCTGATATGGAACTGCTAACCATATTGGAACCCTCCTGCGCTTTAAGGCTGTCAAAAATGGAATTGCCGCCAATCTTGTTTCAAAATCATCCGGAAAGGCGATATTTCAAAGACAGTACATATACAAAAGCGGACGCCGGGAGCTGTCGGAATGCAGCGGGCAGTCTGATAAAAGAAATGCTGTATATGCGAGTGGATGGATATTTATAAGGAGAAAAGGTATGATCACATTTAATAACTCTTTGGAAGCGGCAGTGAAGAGTGTATGTTTATGGAGCAAAAAAAGCTTTTTATCAGAGGTTACAATCATAAGAGATGTTTATGGTAAACTATCTTTTTTGATGGATAATGCGCAGCCGATTCCTGATTCAGGCAGACAGGAGATTGCCTCGATCTTCCATCAGGAGTTAGGACCATACTTTAGCGGAAAACTATATTGGAAGAAATCGTCATCTAAGATTCAAAAACGTGAAAAACTGATTATAGATATCTTGGAACAGGAACGGCGGATCTGGATAAACAGGGATCATATTGAATTCTATTTATCTGAACGGCCGATTGCGAAGAAAGCGTGGGTGTGTCAGCCGGCAGATCAGGAATCTGTCTGGACATATGATGAGGCAGCAGGGGATAATGGAAAAAAGGTGATCACATTCTATTCCTTTAAAGGAGGTATGGGAAGGACGACGGCATTGGCAGCGGTGGCTTTGAATTTAATTAAACAGAGAAAAAATGTGATGATGGTAGATACTGATATCGAGGCTCCAGGATTGGCAACGTTGTTTTTTGATGAAGAGTTGATTGCCAGAGGAGTTTTAGATTATCTGATTGAGCATGAAATTGATGACAGAGTGTCGCTTGCTGATTATGTTCTGGATGTAACAGACCCTGTGCTGTTGGATGAAAATGATGGGCAGTTGTTTTTGATGCCTGCTGGAAAAGTGGATGACAATTACCTGCAGAAGCTGTCCAGAATCGATTTTCAGGATAACCGGGCAGGTTACCTGAGAGATGCGCTGGCTGCATTATTGACTGATATAAAAGCAAATTATGATGTAGACTATATTCTGATTGATGCCCGCGCTGGATTCCATGATATGGGAGGTGTGGCCGTGGCGCAGCTTCCTCACGGAGTGGTGTTGTTTGGAAATGACAGCAGACAGTCGTGGGACGGCCTGACTCAGGTTCTGCGGACCATAGCAGTAGGGCACAGGGCAGATTTTCCGGTGATGATTGTAGGCGCTATGTGCCCGAAAGCGTCATCCGAAGGTTATACGTTGGCAAAAGAACATTTTATTGATAAATCATATACCGTATGCGTAGATAATTATTATGATGAGGGGAGTGAGATTCCCGGAGTAAAGGCCGAAGGGGAAATCCATTTCCCGGAGCTCCTGTCATTTAATGATGAACTCCTCCAGGGAGTTGAACTGTATTCGGACGGAAGCCAGAAGAAAAATCAGCGTGTAAATGCTTATAAAACCATACTGACCGGGGAAGATTATAAGAAAATTGCAAATCGAATTATAAGCTGGTTTGGAGAGGATTAGGTATGGGAATGGAGAAGAAATATCAGATGTTAGAAGGGATTTCCCAGTGTGTGCCGGCGAATGGGGCAGGGGAGGATGAGGACAATCTTTTGCAGAATTTTCTGCCTTTGCGCAGCTACAGCAAACTGGCGGACAAGAGGATCTTTCTGATTACCGGAGGCCGTGGATCCGGGAAAACAGAGCTGTTCCGGATTTTGACTTCCTGCGGCGGGCTGGATCATGTGATTCGTCAGAACGACAGGCGCCGCTATACGAACCTGGGGAAAAGTGAGTTTTTGATTGGATACGCAGCAAAAGGAGCAGAGGCAAAAACCTTTCCTACACCAAATGTTTGCGACGATCTGCTGAAATATGAAAAACCGGATAATCTCAGCTCTTTTTGGGGAGGCCTGCTTTGTTCGGTTATTTTACAGAAGTTTCAGGAGAAGGCAGGAATCCGCAGGCTGGCAGATCAATATTTTGCTCCGTCTGTAAAAGAACATTTAGAAAAATACAGCAGTGAGATTTCCGGATGGTGGAAGATTTTAGACTCCGGGAAGGAAAAATGGGAAAGTTTTCTGGACAGGGCAGACAGTTTTTTTAAGGAGGAGGATCTATGTATATTTCTGGTATATGATGAACTGGATCAGATCTGCAGTAATTATGAAGATCTGTTTGCTTTTATAAGAAGTTTGCTGGAATTCTGGTATCGTCATAACAGCCGTTATACGAATCTGAAGGCAAAGATATTTTTGCGCAGCGACCTGTATAATGCGAAAGCCCTCCGGTTCGTAGATGCGTCGAAGATGGGGGCTTATCGGTTTGAATTAAGCTGGAGTAAGGCTGCCCTTTATCAGCTTCTGGTAAAACGGCTGGCTAATTTGGGAATCGAAGAGTTGGTATTTTATTTGAAAGATGTGCCTGAACTGTTGCAAGAGGAGGAGAATCAGGCCCTGGGATATCTGCCGGGTGACTCGGAGCAGGCATTTGAATCCTTTGTTGTGAAGATGATTGGGAAATATATGGGTAATAGCGCAAAACGGGGCATAAGCTATACCTGGGTTCCCAACCATATACAAGATGCAAATGGAGAGATGGCCCCGCGGGCTTTCTTAAAATGTTTTGCATTTGCAGCAGAAGATATGCTATCCCACCGTGATGATATATTCAAACTGGAGGCGGACAGACTCCTTCTCCCCACAAGGCTGCAGGGAGCCGTGGCAAAAGTTTCTTGTGACAGAGTACAGGAACTGACAGAAGAAGAATATCAGTGGATGAAAAATCTTATCAGCCGCCTGGACAAAAAGACGATGTTAATGAATCAGGAGGAATTTTTAGGTTATCTGATGCCGGAAAACTGGCCGGAGGGGGAAAGAAATAAATTGCCGGGAAAAACGAATGTGGAGATACTGGATGCACTGTTGACCCTGGGAATTGTGATGAAAACGACGGATGGCAGGATCAATATACCTGAAATATATTTACATGGTTTTGGATTAAAGAGAAAGGGAGGCATAAAGAGGCCGAAATAACTCGTAAAATACCTATGCCAATGCGGGTACAAGCACAAGATTTTTGACGGTTAGGAACTGTCTCGAAATAACTTCCCATTAGTCCGCAGGATTTTTCTTCGAGAGCGCTGCTCAAAAATCAGGCGCATAGCGGGCTATGTAACTGATTTTTGAGCAGCGCTGTCGGAGAAAAAGACAAGGAATATGGGAAGTTATTTCGAGACAGTTCCTTAGGCCTGCAGCAATTATTTTTTTCCATATGCTGTGGCGAAGTATTTATAAGTATCCTGTACCCGTTCAATGACCCATGGAGCCGGAGCCGTTTAAATATCCGGGACATGGCGGATGGAGTGATATTTTATGGTGTTTGATCCTTGTTCCGAGAATGCGCTGATAGGAAGGATACTTTACCAGGCGCGGGCTTACGAAGGAAGCCGTCTTAAACGATACCAGCACTATGGAAAGGCTCTGGACTATCTACCAGAAAAACGTAGAGGAGTATGACTTCGGCCGCGAGTTTTCCCCGGATGATGCGATGAATGAAGTATTCGGCCCAGAGCCGAAGAAAACAGAGTCTAAATACCGCTGTCCGTTCTGTGGGTCTGAACGTTTCATCGGGCATCAGCTTATCCGGGCTGATGTATACGTGGAGGGAAACGGGGAATTTGACGGTGAGGATTTCAACGAATAAAAACAAAACATAGACAGAAGTGTTTCAGCAGACAGCCTTTTTGTTGAGGGGCTGTTTTTTGCGTGCATGAAGGATATACCTGGAAATCCCAGGGAACGGAATGGCAGACAGGGCAGATGTTTCAGCAGACAGCCATTTTTCTACAAATATTACATACTCGTTTTTTGTACCACGAAAACGCTTATCCGCAAAAACACCCACTGAAAAAAAGTAAGTCATGCTTCCCACAGAAAGATAAATGATGCCGGAAATGGTATCCGCAAAACGGTCACGATAAAAGCCGGACTGCTTCCATACTCATTAAAACCGAAAAAAATTAAAAAGATTCCCATAATTGAAACGAAAAAAACCAATCATGCTACATACTGTTTTTGTATCCCCGGGCGACCTTGGCGCTTTGGCTGGAAGGTTAAATCCTGCAGGCAGGCCGGTTCAAATCCGGCCGGGGGAATTTGCGGGGACTAATCTCTCCCTGCAAAGATATCCTTCTTTTTTATATATGCCGTGCTGCTGCCTTATGCTGCGGCGCGGCGGTTTTGTTTATTCGGAAAGAGGAATACCTACACACAATATGTCGTCAAGGCAGGAAAGGAGCGTGACAGCGCAATGTTAAGGGATACGCATACAGGGGTAAGCGCGGAGTTTGCCCTGGCAGCAGCCGTTTCAGGGAAACTTTAGTGTGTAATGGGAACGAACTATCGGGGCTGCTGTTTGACGAATGTTCCGGACTCGGGCTGCGCCGTTTCATCGTGAACCTAGCCGGAATAAGAAGATTTAAAATTAAAACAAAGAGGAGAGAGATGAACATGAGGAAACAGAAAACCCACAGGGGAAAATCAGCCAGACCAACCCGCATAGCCATATCCGCCACAATGGCAGTCATGGCTGTATCCGCCGCGCTGGCCGGATGCTCCCCAAAAGCAGGCCCGCCCGCCGCGCCGGGCATTGAAACAGAAGCCCCGATGGAGCTTAACTTGTCCTGTTACCTGACCGGGATCACCACATTCACTGACGTGGGAGGGAAGGAGCAGACATCGGTGCGGTTCCTGGTAGAAAACAATGACAGGGTAAATAAAGACTGGGTAAGGGGCATAAACGGGAAAGAGTTATTAAAAGCCGGTGAGGAGGAAGTCCAGATCTATTCCCGGTATGTAAACGACCACTGTCGGTACGTGGAGGGGATCATACCGGGGAACCTCCGGGCGGAAGATGTCGTATATACTGCCGGGAACTTCGCCTGCGACGGATGGAAGCAGATGGGGGAGGGGCAGTACCGGGAGATCGGGGCGATCGTGGATGAGGGGATCCCGTACTTTTACACAGGCTGCGGCGTTTCTACCGGGCTTGCCGGGGAGCGCGTAGTGTGCGTGTGGCTTGCCGGGTTTACGCCGGATTCCGCGTCCGTGGACGGGGCGCGCCCACAGTTGGCCAGCGCCGATAAGTTTTCCCTGACTACCACTGATGGGGGCGACATACCGGCATGGGAAGGGATGGCGAAAGAACCGGAGCTTTCGGTCAATGAGTTTGGCGTGGAGGTCACGATCCAGGCCGAGGATGCAGACGTCCTGATGCGCTCCATTTCCCAGACCGGACTGTCCCTACGGCATAAGTCTGAGGATGGGACTGTATCTGAGTTTGAGCTGGAGAAAAAAATCCAGGAGTCCATAACAGAGAATGAACAGGGAGACGCCGGGATAACTGGAGATGCCGGAAATGCGGAGGACGGAGAAGTCCCAGAGGATACCGCGGCTCCGGAAACTGGAGCTGGCGTTGGGGACAGTGCGGAAGATACGCAAGGTGTGGAAAATATGGACAATGGCGGGAACATAGAAAAGCGGCCCGGCGGAGGAAGCGAGGGACAGTCATGACAGGCAGAAAAAATTACAGGTTCCGGACATTTAAGGCGCGTCTGAAGGAACTTCCCTTCGCGTGTAAAACGGTCATTATTTTAGCGGCCATCATCCTGGTGCGGTTCGGGTCATCTTACCCGCTGCCGTTCGTGGACAGAGATTATATGCGGATGCTCCTCGGCATCCAGGGGCTGGCATTTTTAAATTCCATCACGGGCGGCTCCATGCAGCAGATGTCATTTTTCGCCCTGTCGATCAGCCCGTACATCACGGCATCCATTATCATGCAGCTTATGACGGTTGTTTTCTCGTCTCTGGGGGAATTGCAGAAGGACGGGAAGACCGGGAGGGAGCGGTTTAAGCGGATCACACAGGCCGCGGCTGTGGCGCTGTCCATTATTCAGTCGGTGGCAATGGCCGCAGGACTTGGAGCAAGGGGGCTCCTGGTATCCTATACCCCGGCAACAGTAGCCGCGGCATCCGTGATCTGGAGCGCCGGGGCCATCGTACTGATCGGGATCAGTTCTTTTCTGGACTGGCTGGAGGCGGGGAACGGGGTTTCCATCCTGCTGTGCGCCAACATCCTGTCTTCGTTCCCTTCTGATGTGTTTGCGCTGAGGGACATGTTCGTGTCCGGGAAGATCCCGGCTGTGGCCATTTTAAATGCCTGCCTGATCACCATGGTGTTTCTGGGCGTTATCAGCGCCTGCGTGATCCTGGTGTCTGCGTCCAGGGAGATCCCGGTCACGAATTCCAGGAAGATGGCCGGGAGGCTGGATCGTTCCACATTCCCGATCCCGCTTAACACCTGCTCCGTCATGCCGGTGATCTTCGCCGGATCCATCATGAGCCTTCCGATCATCGTGTCCCAGTTCATGGGCGCGGCGAAGGACGGGTTTCCCATGCATGTCATGCGGCTCTTGACTACAGGGGAATGGTTTAAGCCGGGACAGCCGGTATACAGTGTCGGCGCGCTCCTGTATTTCGGGCTTACAACACTGTTCACATATTTTTACCTGGATATCGGGTTCAACCCCTATGAGATCGCTGACAACCTGAAAAGGTCAGGGGCGGCCGTTCCGGGGATCCGCCCCGGAGCGCCGACTGTGGAGTATATAAAGCAGGTGAGCACCCGTGTCGCGCTTGCCGGGAATACCGCTACAACGCTCCTGATTCTGGCGATGTACGCGGCCTGCAACGCTTACGGGCTCGGTTCCTTAAGCATTGCAGGGACATCTGTATTCATACTCGTTGGCGTTGTGACAGAGGAGAGAAGGCTTCTGGTTTCCCTGGCAGCGGTAAAGAGGTTTTCAAAACGGGGAAAGAAAATAGGAGGGGTTTCATGCTGAGAAAGATAAGAGGGCTGGGGCTTACGTTACCCTCCCGAAAGGAAGTGGCGACAGGCGCCACTGTTACAGCGGCTGTCATGCTGGCAGGAGGGGCGTTTTTATTTATCATTGATACCGCTGGCATGTACCTGTTCGCAGTCGGCGGCTGATATATTTGCAAACATAATCCACAAGGCATCAGGATTTGCGGATCACAACAAGGACTGCCCTATCAGGGTTTTATAAATCCCTGACAGGGCAGTCCTTGTTTTTGCGCTATAGCGTGATTTTCATGATCCTTAGGAACTGCCTCGAAATAACTTCCCATTAGTCCGCAGGATTTTTCTTCGGGAGCGCTGTTCAAAAATCAGGCGCATAGCGGGCTATGTAACTGATTTTTGAGCAGCGCTCCCGAAGAAAAAGACAAGGAATATGGGAAATTATTTCGAGACAGTTCCTTACTATGGAGTCTATGAATTCAGACAGCCGATCGCCGGCTGCCATTCGTTCGGTTGTGGAGTTGTCTTCCAGTTCGTTGTCAGTTTTTAACATGATAAAATCTTCCCTGCTTTATCTGCCGCATCCGGCCTGTATTTTCTGTACTGCTTCCACAATATCGTACATCATGCGGAAAATTCCAACAAAAAGAGTTATTTTTTTGATGGAAAGAACCCCACAGATTCCCCATACTTTCGGCAGGAAGACAGCATGGGAGCCGCCGGCATGCCTGGGCAGCTCTGTGGAAAAGGCGCGGGCTTTGGAAGAGCACAGTATTTACAGCAGGCAGAAAGGAGGGAGCATGGGCGGCGCGTCCATGCGGCATTTATATGGGACTTGACGAAAGAGCGCTTGGGAACGCTTCCGCAGCCATCGCGTACGGGCTGATGGGGGTTCTTTCCCTGATCCCGGCCTTACAGGAGATTGGCCTGGACAGGAAACTGAATGAAGACAAGACGGGGCTGGAAAAGAACGGGTTCCACCCGGATCTGGTCGCCAGGCATATCCGGGATAACGGGGCCGTGTTCATTGGATGCGGACAGGAGGTTCTGGAACCGATCCGGCAGGAACTGACTCAGGGAGGGATTCCTTTTATATTTGTTGCCAGCAGCATGATTGAAGATGAGGGGAAACGCCCGCCGTATTTTTACACGGTGGTTATCCGCGATATTGACGGCCAGAGGGCCGCAGGGCTTTTAGAGGAAGTTCTAAAAAAGCGGGGCCGGGAAGACGGGCTGGAGGAAGAGCAGGACCTGGAGCGCGGGATTGGCGATGTGGGGCTGGCAGATAACAGCACGGATCCGGATCAGGAGGAAGCGCAGGAAAACCAGCAGGAAGACGGAGATGGTTCCAGAGACGGGGACGATGCCGAAATGGATGAGGGGGAAGAACAATACAAAAGGAAAAAGGAGGAAGCCGCGAAACGGAAAGCGGGAAGGAGAAAGGAACGCCGTCTGGAGGAGGAAAGAAAACGCCAGGAAAAGGAACGGGCGCGGAAGGAGGAGAACTATAGGAACAGAACCAGCGCGGCAGAGATAACATTCGCCGTAAACGCTGTGGCGCAGCCCTCCCGGACGGATTACCCGGAGGCCTACGCCATCCGCGCCATTGAGATTGAGGAACAGTGCGGGCGCTATGAGAAGGCGGAGTTGATGCGTCGGGAGCTGGAACGGATGAAGCTTTCCGGGGAGGACGGGAGCGAAGGCTACAGACACTTGAAATACCAGTACCAGAGCATAAATGATGACATCCAGGCGCACCACGACCGCTTCCAGAGCATCGGGAAAGGCGGATGGCAGGAATATGCTGCCGAGACGGCCAGGCGGGCCAGGGAGGCTTCCACAGAGTCACTGTTGGGACACGCGTGGGATATGCCGGATGGGGTGGATTATCTAAGACGGAACCAGGATGGCAGCTACAGAGGCTATACCAGGGAGGAAAAGAAAGCCTGCCAGGATGGGAAATACCGGAATGAGGAGGCCAATGTTACCCTGCATGGGTATGCGCAGGAGGCCGTGAGGCATGAGGCGCTAAAGTGCCAGGAGGAGCTGGCCGGGGCGGAAAGACGCGCAGGCGCGGAAAACCTGGAGCATTATAAATCCCTCCTGGAAAAGCACAATGTGGCTGACCAGGAGGGAACAGCCGCACAAGATCCTTCGTCAGCCATAAGAGGCCACGACAGCCGCCCGGCTTCTGATTTCAGGGAACAGAAGTTCAGCCGGAGCGCTTATGAGGCGCTGCCGGAGCCGGGGACAGCGCATAGGGAGGAAAAAGCCCCAGTCCTGTTTACCAGGGCCGGAGCCGAGAAACTGCCCTTAAAGCAGATCGCTGACGGGAATACCATAAGGGCTTTCATGGTACAGCAGGGGTCAGAGGCAGGGAACTGTCGCGGCATGGGCGCTCCATGTCCGGACAGAATTTATGGAAGCGCAGGGCGGGCAGCGGGGGGAAGCGCGTCCGTGCGGTTCATCCGGTACGCGCAGGGCAAAGCTGCCCCGGCATGCGGCGGGATCCTGGCCGGCGTGGGGATGAGCGTAATAGGCGGAGGGTCTTACCGCAAGAAAGGGAGCGCCGCACTGGAAGAATTCCAACGGATCGCCAACCGCCAGATGGAGGCAAAAGCGGACAGCAGGCCGCCTGCGTCATCTGATTTTACAGAGAACACGGTAAGGACAAGGGCTGCCTCGGCCATGGCCATGATCCCGAAGCCTGCGCAGGAAAACGCCGGGCCGGAAGGCGGCCGGAACGGGCGCACGGTGAAAGTCCGAAATCTCCGCCAGGACAGCTTAAAGCGGATCGGAACCGGGGACGTCAGAACGAGGCGGGCGGCGGCCGATATGGTAAAGAACCGGTACTTCTCTATGATTGTGAGACAGGGGGCGCGGGCGGCCATTCAGTCCGCCACAGGGGATACGGGGGCCGGCCGTATAGCGGTATCGGCTATGTACGCCGTGAAGCTTCCGGCCCATATCGTCAAACAGCAGATGCTTAACGCAGGGCGCGCCAGCCTGGATCAGGGGGACGCAGTGATGACAGCGCTAAACAGCCACATCATCCGTTCCAGGGCCGCCGCGGCTTCCGGCCTGCAGGGGGAGGCGCTGGAGAGATTCGCCCGGCAGTCCGGGCTGGCAGCCGGGGAGATAAAGGCAATCCGGCATGACCGGGCCGCCATGGAGCGCCTGGTGGCGCGCCGTTACACAGGAACCTTCGGGATTCCCGGGAAAAAGGACATGGAAGGCATTATCCGGGCAATGGGGATCCGGGGGGACTTAAAGAAGGGGGACGCCATTGGCACAGAGGACATCCTGGGCTTTTTAAGCCGCCACGGGGAGACAACGCTGGCGGAACGTTCCCGGGCGTTGAAAAACGCGGGAGGAAACTTAGAGGGCCTGTCCGGGGGCCAGAAGCGCCTGGTGGAATCCCTGTTCTCCCGGGGAAAGTTCCCGAATCGGGACAGCATGAAGGCTGACCTGGAAAAAAACGGGGTAAGCCGGGAGCTGGCGGATAAACTGGCCGGGGGGAACTGGGCATCCAATGGCGACATTCTGGAGGCGCTTAAGCAGGCAGGGATCCAGGAGGACAAAACCGGGGCGCTCATGAAGGAATTAAAGGGAGTCTCCATGGAGGACCGGGCCGCCATGATAGGGCTGTTCCAGCTCTACGCCGGGGACAGTCTGAGCGGTTTTGACATGGACAAGTTCCGGGATCTGTTAAATGTCCTGGATGTGGATCAGGCGTTAAAAGACGGACTGGGCCGCAATTATATCCATCTCTCCCACATGTCTATGGAGGACATCAGGAAGCTCATAGCAAAATATAGAGAGAATCCGGAAGCGGAAGCGTTCCTGAACCGCCTGCTGAACGAGAAGATTTGCTTAACGCTTGGCCGCAACCGGGAAATCTCGCGGATGGAGCTTATAAACGGCGTGGAATCCTTCCTGTTCAGGATGGCCAGGGGAACGGACGCTATGTCAGGCTTCAGCCAGGTCATGAGCCTTACGAGGGGAATGACAAGGACGGCCAGGAGCGGGTACCGCCTCCTGTACAATATGGCGTTCAGAAGAATGACAGCGCCAATCGGCATTGGGAAGCTGAAGGCGGCTCCCGCGGATCTGACAGCCGCAAATATGAAGGCGGCGGCCGCCGCGGCCGTGAAGCAGACCCGGATCGCCGCCACATTTTCAAAGATGATGAACCGGAGGGCGCCGCAGGGCTTAAAGCGCGTGGCAGGGCATGTTCTCCATCCGGGGCGGTTCATTGGGCAGGCGGTGGGGAAAAAGGTGGAATGGATCCTGCTTAAGCACGGCGTGGATACCCTGGCGCTGAAAGCCGGCGTGAAAGCAGCCGCGGGGAAGCTCACAGCGGCTGCCGCTGCCGCGTCGGAGTTCCTGCTGGCTGCTGCCGCTGTCATCCTGGCAATCATTATCCTCCTCATGGCATATGAGGGCATCGATCCTGGCGGAAACGGAAACAGCGAAGGCAATGATTATTCAGCTGCTTATGTCTCCGCGGCGGATGGGAAGGACGCCTTCCTTCAGGAGGCCGTTGACATGCTGCGCGGTTATACCGATGACTTTATCAGGGAGCTCAACGATGCCCAGTACAACCGCGGCCTATATGCTGGGATGAACGGGTTCAATACCAATGAGGGTGTGGCATCCTTCGAGGCCGGGGCGTACCAGGTGGTGTTTTGCGGGCCGGACGGGGAACCCATTGATGATATTACAAGCGTGGATTTAAACAACTCCAAGGACATCATCTCCATGGCATCCGTGTTCATCCCAACCATCTTTAATAAGCCCGGGGAGAACGCCTCTGTGCAGGCCATTGCGGAATATGAGAAGGACAAGGAGCATTTCCTGGACTACTGTACGTTTTTGTGGGCGGCCTCCCACCAGATCTCCATCGAGGAATACCATCCTGGCAATGCATCCAACCCGGACGCCAATGACAGCTCAGGACTGGAGACGGACGCCCGAACCGGCAGATGCGGGATGGACTACGAACTGAACGGGGATCAGGGAGCGGGCGTGAACTGGTGGATTGGGACAGGGGCATCCCCGGCGTCAGGGGAGATATGCGGTGTCTGCGCCAGGACGGACTGGTACGACACGGATATCACAGAGCATGCCTGCGCGTCTAAGCCGGCTGCTGATCCATGTACCCATGGGCACTGGCAGACAGTCGCCACTCCCCTTAAGCACCGGGCCTGCAAGGGACACCACCACCACTGTTCCAGGCATGATTACTGGTATAGCTGCGCGGATAAGGGAAAAACGAAGTGGGATAAGGACAGGAATGTATATAAGCGGGTCTGGGTATGCGACGGGCATATGGGGGCTGTTGTGTACGCCACGATCGGGCGCATTTCCCGGATGCCGAATTTCGGCGCGGCAAAGGACTATGATTTCGATAGCCCTGAGACTTACGGCGGAGGCGGCGGCATCTACAGTTACTTCGGCGGGTCAGGGGGTGAAGGCGGCACGGCGTTCCATGGTAATTCCTACAGCCTGACCGACGCGCAGCTTAAGTACCTGGCGGCTATGTGCATGGGAGAGCAGAGAACCTGCGCCACGAATGAGGTGACCATGCGCTACCAGGCATCCCTGATGGCCAATGTCTATGAATTGTACGGAAAGAAGAAGGGGCTTTCCATTTATGAGTACCTGACTCTTCTGCCGACCCAGAAGAAGAACGGGGTCAGCGGATGGTTCGCAACTGCGTCCCATACCTACGCGGACAAGAATGTGGGTTCCGTATCCGCGCAGTGTGTGGAGTGGGTGCGGGATGTGTTCTGCAACGGGAACCGGATCACAAAGGCGAATGAGCAGGGCACGCTGATCACCGGATTCGTGAAGGCGGTCTATCAGGGAAAGACCTATGCCGGAAACGCGATGAAGAATGAGAGCATTTACGTGCCAGGCGAGACAATCCTTTATACGTCCGGCGGGCAGGCGTGCCTGTTTGAGGCGTTTCCGGGAGGTCACCCGGCAGGCTGCGGAACACCGGTCGTGGATCCGTTTGCGATCATCATTAATTGAGGAAGGAGGAAGGCGCAATGGAAAGACAGGGATACCAGGGCAGGGGACTTTCAGCATCCCTGCGGGAAGGGAAGAATGAAGGAGGCAGAAAAAGCAGGCGGCATGCATGGTCCGGAACAGGGGTTAAACAGGCCATTACCGCCGCGGCGCTGGTCATCATATCTGTCTCAGCCTCCGTCCTGGAGCCCGGCCCGCTGAAGGTTTCAGCGGTGACAGACGGGGATCGGGCTACCCTCAGTTTTTACAGCGATGACGGGGAGATGCTCCTGACACAGAAAACAGCGCGTTACGGCAGGAGCATTTCGATCCCAGAGGTCAAGGATCAGTATCTGCCGGAAGAATATAAGGACAGGGACGATGTGGAACCGTGCTGGGTTATACGGGACACAGAGGAGGCGTATTATCCCGGGGATGACTTCTGGATTGAGGACTATATGGAAGAGGGCGCGCTGGAGGACATGGATTTCGTACTGGTACCGGATGGCAGCGCACTGGATTACGGGACGACGGATCTGTTCTTTTATGACAGCGGCTTGGAAGAAATTGAAAGGTACACCAGAACGGAAGTAAGGGCAGGGGGGACGTTCAAACTCCCGGATCCGTCGCCGTATGGCGGAAGCTACTGGGCCTACGAGGACGATGGCGGGGAACGGAGGCTCATAAAGGGCGGCGCGGACTTTACCGCCGCGGAGTATACCATGGAGTTTTACGCCTGTGGGAACGGGATTGTCTCCGTTGTGTACCGGTACCCGGCGGATGTGGAAAGCCTGGCGGCGGATCAGGAACCTGGCGATATTTACGCTACAGACAACGTGAGGGTCGGGGATTACATCACCCTGAAGCACTCTCCTGGGAACGTGGTATGGGGCCATACCTTCCGGGGATGGGAGGATTACAGCGGACAGTATGACGGCCTCCAGCAGCCAGGCAGGGCCATCCAGATTGTTTCGGAAGAGGACATTGAGTTTGTGGCTTACTACGAGGAGGATGAGGACTGGGATCCGGGCGTGGGATGGGATCCGGATGACGGAGGGGACGGCGACGGCCCGGCGATGAACCCGGACGGCCTGACCAGCCAGTACACAGAGGAACTGGAGGAGGCCGCCGGGGCAGGGGTTGAGGTATCCTTAAATAACAACCCGGCGAACCAGTCCTTTGGAGGCATGATCTCAAAGCCGGGCGGCACTTATACTGGCTTTACGCAGGATGGCGTGAAGAAAACCGCCCAGAACGGAAGCATCACGTCCGCCACAAAGATTGACAGGACACTGACCAATGTAAGGGAAGATCAATACGGCAGGCCCATGGACAAGGACGGGGATTCCACGAAGCCGTTGAAGCAGGATGACTCCCTTTTCGCCATGGATATCTATGGGAACGCCTTCGCTTACCCATACTGGGCGTCCTCCGAAGCGGAGCGGATCGCCATCGTGACGGATCGCCTGAAGCAGTACAAGGGAAATTCCTGGCTTAATTTTATCAGCCGGCACAGCGAGCTGGCGGAGGCGGTTAGGCGGTTTGAGGAGCGGGAATTCGGCCTGCTTAGAGATTCCTGCCACGACAAGCTGAAAACAGACCGCCAGCAGTGGCGCGGATGGATGGACTATTATTCCGACATCCCGGAGAGTATCGGGAACACGGATGTCAACAATATGGACGGCGATGTCAACCGGCTGCTTGCCCGGATCAAATTTTCAAGCAGTTGGGAGAACATCATTTTCTATCCGTATTATTACGACCCAAGCAGGGGAAGCAGCGGCACTTACGGGTTTGACGGGATCTCGTCACTGACCGCGCAGCAGAGGGAGAATCTTACTGTGCTCTATAACACCCTGATTCGATCCGGATATTCCGAATCAGCGGCGTGCGGAGCCTGCGCTTTCGCGTGGAACCAGACAGGCGGGACGTTTTCGCCGGGATATTCCGGGGCGGGCGGGCAGGGTCTGGGCGGATGGAGCGACGAAGATGCCGACTGGCTGAAAGGGATCGCCCAGGCCACAGGGGAGCGGTGGGATTCTGTCAACGCCCAATCTGACCTGTTTGTGGTATGGCTTGACCAGAACATGGGCGACATCAATGGGAGGCTGGAGTCCAATACCGGCATGATGATAAAAGAACTGAAAAAATTAAGCTCGGAGACAAACGCGGCGGATGTCCTTTGCGCAAATTTCCTGGAAGGAAAAGAGGAAAAGGAGAACGGGACGATCCAGTTGTTTGACGGCAAATATTATAAGGATGCCCAGAAGATGCGGGAGTACGCCAAAAAGCTGAAGCAGGCATTGAAAAGGACCGGGAGCGGGTATGGGTTCGATGCGTCAGGGCTTGATTTCGCGGACTGTTCGGAAGCCCGGAAAAGGGTTGTGGAGCTTGCCTGCGCCCAGGTCGGAAAGCAATATGTATGGGGCGCCCAGGGGCCGAATACCTTCGACTGCAGCGGGCTGACGCTCTGGGCGTATCAGAACGGGGCCGGGATCTCGCTCCCGCACAGCTCGTCCCTCCAGATCAACTACGGGCGGAAGATTCCGAAAGAGATGCTCCGGCCGGGAGACCTGATCGTCTGGGACGGCCATGTGGCTATGTATATCGGCGGCGGCAAGCGGGTGGAAGCTGTCGGGGCCAAGTACGGCATCCAGATCCGCGACCTGGATCAGAAATCCAGCCACCCGTTCCTCGGGTATGTGAGCCTGCTTGATTAAACAGACGGAATAGAACGTGGGGAGATGGACAAAAGAGACAGGCGAAGAAATTGAAAAATATTATGGCCGCTGTGACGGCCAGAGAAGGAGGAGGCGGGAAGGAGAAATCTTCCCGCCGTATTAACATGGTAAATACAAAGAACAGATATGGCGCCGGAACGACGGCAAAGACAGGAAGGGGCGGCGGGCTATGGAGGAGATGGCAGGCCCCGCGGATGATTACAGCAGCGGTGCTTGCGCTCCTCGTCTGCGCCACATGGCAGTCCGTGTCCTTTGCCGGCGGCACGAATATTGTAGTGGACAACCGGACAGGGGATAATTCCATTGAAGTGGAGGTTTCTGTGGGTGGAACGCCATGCATGATATCTGCGGATACCGGTTTCCGTTATAATCTGGACGCGCCGCCGGATACCGTCAGGGTGGACGCCAGGGTCAGCGGGGACATTTATGGATATTATGATCTGTCCTATGAGCCGGAAGTGAACCTGGCGGACGGCGGGATCATACGGATTACCGTGGAATACAGCGGCCTGTATGGGGATGCGGGGATAGAGAACGCTCCTGACCTTGACGGGGTGGGAACAGACGGGGCGGACGCGTGGGATCCGGATTCTTATGATGGCAGCCTGCCGGATACTGGCATGGAGGAGATCGACCTAAGCGGTGGGGAGGATGGGGCGGGAACCCTGGTTATCCGGTGCCAGCCGGTGAATGCCTTTGACGAGGCGGTTCTGACCCTGGTGGATGAGGATTACAAAACCTACCGGATCCCGCTCCACATGGAGCCATACTTCTTTCGGGCCAGGGTAAAGCTGCCGGCCGGGAAGTACCGGGAATCCGGGATACCGGAGATCACCTTCAACGAGTCCGCGAGCAGGGACAGTTCCCTTTCCTATGTATGGGCGCATACAGGCGGAGCGGCTTTTGGAGGTTTCTTCGACATCCGGGCAGGGGAGGAGACATTCATGGAGGATCTGGCGATCAGGACAGTAAAAGGCGGCGAGATCATGGACACGGATTCCCGTTATTACTTTAACAAGAAGGCCTATGAGGAAGAAAGTGTGGCGGAATTAGAGGGTGACAGGGAGTTTAAGGAAAAGAACTACCAGAGCCTTACGCTGGACGGGAAGAAAGCAGGCGGGGAGGACGAAGGTGCAGAGCCGGGCTTTATGGAGACAGCAGGGAGGGTATTTGCCATGCTGCTTAAAGCGGTTCCTTTCCTTCTGATGGCAGTTCTGGCGGCTGTGGGATTTGTCCTGTATAAAAGATATAAGGAAAACAATCGTATATAGTAGGCGAGGGGATTTCTTATGCTTGGGTAGACTGTCGGATTTACTTTTGCCGAAGGACTACATTTCTGGCAAAATTTGAAATGGCTGGCGACAGAAGCAGGATATCCAAAACAGAGAAAGAATTATGCGGATTTTTTTTATAGAAGAAAGCCATGCCAGATATCATCCGGGAAGGAGGGAAGCAGGCAGGCCGCCCTGCCTATCAGGGCGGTGCGTCTGGCCTGCTGTTTTTGATATGGAAAAAGAATATATTGGTGAAGCTGGTGGAAAACCACACAACGCTGGCCGTACCGGCGGCGTGGGAGACGGGCATGGAGAGCGCGTGGGGAAAGGAAAAGCCATACGACTGACACACCATGCGGAGCGGATAGCGTTCCCCAGGGACGGAAAAAAAGCGAAGGCGTACTTCCAGAACCTGCGGGATAAGTATACACGCTGCTGGTGTGTGAACAGTATCCGGGATCCCTGGCAGTCAGAGCTGGCATATTACCAGGAGCATTACGCAGCCATAGCAAAAGCCCGGAACAAAACCTACGCCCGGGCAAGGCATGCGGAGCGAATGATCACCACGAGGGATCTCCACGGAAGGAAGCGCACCTGCCCGGAAGAACTGTCCCTGCAGGCGGGCAGGGGAAAGGGAGAAGGCGTCCCGGGATATGGGGTGTTTGCAGGATGCGTCATGAAGTATCTTTCCTGGATGCGGGAATGGAGTAATGAACACGGGGGACATATGCATGTCTTAAGCGTCCATGTCTCACAGGAAGCCCCGTACCGCGCCGTCATCCGGCGGGTATGGGAGTGCTCCGGGAAGGACGGGCTTATGCAGGTGAGCATGACCGGCGCATTAAGGGAAGCGGGTGTCCCATGCCCGGATCCGGAAGCGGAGGAGTCCAGGTACAACAACCGGAAAATGACCTTTGACCGGATATCCAGGGAGGCGCTGTATGAGTGTTTTGAGAGCGCCGGGATATCTGTCATCCGGGAACCGGGGATTTATACACTGCGCCAGGCATTAAAAATTAAGGAAGGCACAGACGCCCAGGAACGGGACGCAGAGGGCATACTGAAGCAGATTCTGGAGATTGAGGAACAGGCGTCCCTCTTGGGTGTTATGGAAGACGCCCAGGAGGATCTGGACGGGAATGTCCTGGTTTCAGAGGAAGCCTACCGCCTGTTAAAGATCCGGGAATGCCTGGGCGGCGCGTACGCTTTCAAGGCTGCTAAGGCGGGGAGGGAACTGCTTGCCGCGCTGGAGGAGGAACAGGGAGCAGAGAGGGATCGGGCTATGCAGGAAGGCATTCGGAAAGAACGGGAGCTTGAATACGCGGCCCTGCGTATCGGGCTGTTAAGATGCGGTTATTACGCCAGTGACAGGAAGGGAGGCAGCAGAGATGAAGGTGTCCCACAATAGTTCCAGGAGGCAGGGATTTGCGGGCCATAATGATCGGATGTTTGATACCAGCAAGGCGGAACATATTGACAGGGAGAGGCTTAAGGATAATCGTTATTGGTGCGTTTACGAAGGAATGGGCTTTGAGGAGGCGGAAAAGAAGTTCTACGAGGAGCATTACGGGCAGATGATCCGTGGCCAGAACCAGTACAGGCAGGAAAAGCTGGATGTCGGCGATTATTTGCGGATGCCCAGGTACTGCCCGGAGGAACTTATTTTGCAGATCGGGAACGTGGAGGAAACGGTCAGGGATCCGGCGGTGTTTGACGCGTGCTTTGACCAGTACATACAGTGCCTGGAGGAATGGAACAGGGAGCACGGCGGTCACATGCATGTGCTGGATTACGCTGTCCATAAGGATGAGGCGACTATCCATGCCCATATCCGGCGGGTATGGGACTACACAGGGGAGGACGGGGAGACGAGGATCGGACTGAACCGGGCCCTGAAGGAAGCGGGCGTACCGCTGCCTGAGCCTGGTATGCCGGAAGGGCGGCGCAATAACCGGAAGATGGAGTTTGACCGCATGATGCGGGGCCGGTGGATTGAGATATGCGAGGAGCGCGGGATTATAGTCGATAAAGCGCCGGTAAAGGTAAAAGCCAGGCACCAGCATATTAGCGACTATAAGCGGGATCGGCGTATGGAAGAGATCCGGCGATCCAGGGAAAACATCCGTATGGTCAGGGAACTGGTAAAGGATTCACTGGGGGAGATCCCGGACGAAAACCGGGCTGTATCAGGGGACGGGAAGGGGTATGTGCGCATGCTCGCGGAGGAATACGCGGCGCTGTGGCAGGCGGCGGAACGTATGGCGTCTGACCGGGATGCGGAGAAGCGGAAGCGGGAGGAGACAGCCGCCGCAAGGGCCAGAGCGGGGAAAGCACAGGAGCAGGCCAGGATGCTGCGGGAAGCGAACGGGGAACTGGAGCGTGAGATCAGCAGGCTGAAGGAGGAGATAGCAAAGGCCAGGGATGGGCTTCTTGCCGATGTGATGCAGAAGGGTATGCAGGCGGTATGGAAACAGGAGATGATTGGCGCTGCTGGGCAGGCGTATGATGTGTTGCTGTATGGCTCTGTATATGAGGCCATGGACAGCCTGGAGGCATCCTGCATGGCAGGGGGATGGGGAGCGGGAAGATAGCGGGAGGGAGGAGCTCTGACGCTTGTAAACGGCTGCCACAGAAATGCGGCATGGCTTGCAGTAACCATCACATCTCCACCAAGGTCCTGCGGGCGCTGATTTTAGAAACGATTTCGAGTCTTTGTGGGAACAAAGATTCTGTTTGCACGGTAGCGAATAAGACTCAATTCCTGATTCCTTTCATGTTCCTAACTGTTTGTTCAACAAATTGGAATAATCTCTAAAAGGTTAGGAATGGCAGTTGATTTCATAGATAGATTGCGGTACAATGTAAATTGTATCAGTGTAAACTAATGAACGGAGTGAGTTTTATGAAAATCAGTTACAAGAAACTGTGGATAATGCTTATTGAAAGGGACATTTCCAAAATGGCCTTTCGTCAGGCGACAGAATTGTCACCTGGAACGATGAGCAAACTCAATAAAGGCGAAGAAGTCGCTCTCTCCATTTTGCTACGCATCTGCGATTATCTGAAATGTGATATTGGGGACATCTGTGAAGCAGTGCGTGTCAATAAAGAATAAGCCAAATATATTTTGGAGGATGTTAAAATGGCGGAAAATAATACAAGCAGTATAGGATTTGAAAAGCAAATCTGGGATGCGGCCTGTGTCCTTCGAGGAAATATGGATGCTTCAGAGTACAAATCAGTTGTACTTGGGTTGATTTTCTTAAAATATATCTCGGATCGCTTTGAAGCAAAGTATAACGAACTGGTAGCCGAGGGTGATGGCTTTGAAGAAGATGTTGATGAGTACACTTCTGAAAATATTTTCTTTGTGCCGGAGAATGCCCGGTGGTCTGTCATTTCCGCTGCTGCCCATATGCCTGAGATTGGCACTGTTATTGACGACGCTATGCGTTCTATCGAAAAAGAGAACAAGCGGCTGAAGGATATTCTGCCGAAAAATTTTGCCCGCCCGGAATTGGACAAGCGCCGTCTGGGAGAAGTAGTTGATCTCTTTACCAATATCCAGATGATTGAGCATGGGAGCAGCAAGGACATCCTGGGCCGTACTTATGAATACTGCCTCTCTAAATTTGCAGAGCAGGAGGGCAAGCTGGCTGGAGAGTTTTACACGCCTGCGTGTGTTGTGCGTACTCTTGTAGAGGTGCTGCAGCCCTACAATGGGCGTGTCTATGACCCCTGCTGTGGATCCGGCGGGATGTTTGTGCAGTCAGCGAAGTTTATTGAAAATCATGGCGGCAACATCAACAAGATTTCCGTGTTTGGTCAGGACTCTAATCCTACCACCTGGAAGATGGCGCAAATGAACCTTGCTATTCGAGGTATTGAGGCTGACTTGGGCAGATTCAATGCAGACACTTTCTTCAATGATTGTCACCCGCAACTAAAGGCTGACTTCATTATGGCGAATCCTCCCTTTAATCTTTCCGGTTGGGGACAGGACAAGCTGTTGAGGGATGTGCGCTGGGCATACGGTATACCGCCCGCAGGCAACGCCAACTTTGCGTGGCTCCAGCACATGATTTGGCATCTTGCCCCCAATGGCCGCATCGGCATGGTGCTGGCCAACGGCTCTCTTTCCTCTCAGTCCGGCGGTGAGGGGGAGATTCGGAAAAACATCATTAATTCTGATCAGGTAGACTGCATCATTGCGATGCCCACACAGCTTTTTTATACAACGCAAATTCCAGTGTCCCTCTGGTTTATTGCAGAGAATAAGAAGCAGAAGGGAAAGACGCTGTTCATCGACGCCCGGAAAATGGGGACGATGGTCACACGGAAACTACGGGAGTTGACCGATGTGGACATCCAGAAGATTGCCTCTACATATAATGCTTTTGTGGATGGAACGCTGGAGGAAATCAAGGGCTTCTGTGCTGTGGCCACAATGCAAGAAATTGCAAAACAGGATTACATCCTTACGCCGGGGCGCTATGTAGGTATTGAGGAGCAGGAGGACGACGGCGAACCGTTTGAAGAAAAAATGGGGCGGCTGACAGCGGAGTTGTCGGGGTTGTTTGCGAAATCCCATGAGTTGGAGGATGAGATTAGGAAAAGGCTGGGGGCGATTGGGTATGAAATCTGATTGGATAACAATTCGTGCTGCTGATTTTATTGAATTTAATCCTCGGCTTAGTATTAAAAAAGGGGCAATTGCAACAAAAGTCAGTATGGATAAGCTACAGCCATTTACAAAGAAAATCCCATCGACTGAACAAACAGCGTTTACTGGAGGAGCAAAATTTTGTAATGGCGATACACTCATGGCTCGTATTACTCCGTGTCTTGAAAATGGAAAAACGGCTTTTGTTGATATCTTGAATGATGGCGAAATCGGATTTGGTTCGACAGAGTTTATTGTGATGAGGGCTAAGAAAGGAATTAGCGATTCACAATTCATTTACTACATGGCTATAAATCCTTTTTTTAGAGATATTGCTATCAAATCCATGGTTGGTTCATCTGGAAGGCAGAGAGTACAACAAAGTGTTCTCAATAACCTTGAATTGTACGTGCCTGATTTAGAAGAGCAAAAAAGAATAGGCTCTTTTTTGGCAAAATTTGATAACAAAATCGAGCTGAACCGGAGGATAAATGATAATTTACAGCAGCAGGCGGTAGCATTATATCAGCAGATGTTTATTGATAGTGCCGAACCCGACTGGACAGATGGCTCACTAAGCGACATTGCCGATATTACTATGGGGCAGTCTCCAAGTGGTAGCAGCTATAATGAGGACAGGATAGGAACTGTTTTCTTTCAAGGTCGTGCTGAATTTGGCTTTAGGTTTCCGACCATCCGCCTTTATACCACCGAACCCAAGCGGATGGCTTGCACAAACGACATTTTAATGAGTGTTAGAGCGCCGGTTGGCGATCTCAATGTAGCACATACCGATTGCTGCATTGGTCGAGGACTTGCTGCTATTCATTCCAAGACTAACCGCCAGTCCTTTATGCTTTATACGATGTTTTCACTCAAAAAGAGGTTGGATGTCTTTAATGGTGAAGGCACAGTTTTCGGATCAATCAACCGGAGTTCGCTGAATGACATTCATATTCTCATTCCATCAAATGACGCAATCGAGAATTTTGAAAGGATAGTCGCTCCTATAGACGCTACAATTCGCAATAATTATGATGAAATATGCAGATTGCAGGAAATTCGAGACTCTTTACTTCCCAAGTTGATGTCCGGTGAAATTGATGTCTCCAACATCCAACTCTAAGCCGCTAAATTATCATTTATATGCATATCATATACAAGAAAGGAGATTAACTAATGGCGATTCTAAATGAATTGGATTCCACTTGCGGACTCTCTGATGAGGAATTAACGGTAAGATTTAAGGAATCTATAAGGATTGATAATGAAGTAAGAAAGATAAAGGGTTTGCCTGTCGCAGGATATGACGATGAAACTCAGAAGGCGTACCTTGAATATCCGGACGGGAGGCGCGAATATGTCGGGAAATGACGTGGTAAGGCTTCCAGAAGTCATTGTATTTGCTGGCCCAAATGGAAGCGGCAAATCAACAATCACCCGAATGGCAAAGATTCGAGGCAAGTATATAAATGCAGACGATATAAAAAGGGCTACATTGTGTACGGATTTGGAAGCGGCTATAAAAGCGGAACAATTGCGGGAACGCATGATAGTGGACAGAAAAGACTTTACATTTGAGACAGTGCTGTCTACTGACAGGAATCTGCTGTTACTGCAAAGAGCGAAAGAAAAGGGATATTTTATTAGGGGAATTTATGTTTTAACATGTAATGCAGATATCAATATTGCAAGAGTAAATGCAAGAGAAGCGCTGGGAGGGCATGGCGTTCCGGAAGAAAAAATCAGATCAAGATATGATAAAGCGCTTGCTCTGATTCCAAAATTTGTCGAGATTTGTGATATCCTGCATGTATATGATAATACACAAGAGCCGTTCAGAATATTCAAGAAACGCAAAGACGTATATTATCGTTGGAGTAATCAATATTGGAGTAATGATGGTATCAAAAAATTAAGTGGAATTGCCGAATATGCAAATTAATCGATAGGTATATAGAAGTTATTTGCTGTTCTATACCCCTCTGTGAGTAGCAGAAGTTAAAGTCAAAGATTGCCTCTCCGTAGCCTTTCTCTAAAAAACGAAGGAGGAAAGACTATGAAAGAGGAATTGATGAACAAGATCATTCAGGGGATGTTACTGCTTTTGGACAACTCACAAATGGGACATTTATTTAGAAGTGCTGAACTGTGCATTATTCGGGTATGATGTTAAAAAGTCGGACGGTATAGAGGATGAGAATACTGAGCGGGAGAATATAAAGATACTGGATACGTTCATTTCGGCTAAAAACATTGAGGGCTGTTCTGAGAAATCCTTAAAATATTATCGAACAACGATAGATGCGGTGCTTGCAACCATTGGAAAAGGAGTTTTACATATCAAGACGGAAGATTTGAGAGAATATCTGACGAATTACCAGGAAGAGAAGAAATCCAGTAAGGTAACGATTGATAACATTCGGAGAATCCTGTCAAGTTTTTTTACTTGGCTGGAGGATGAGGATTATATATTAAAAAGTCCTGTACGAAGGATACACAAGGTTAAGGCTGCCACAGTAGTGAAGGAGACATATTCCGATGAGGAAATAGAAGTTATGAAGGATGGATGTGGCAATCCGAGAGATTTAGCTCTAATTGATATGCTTGCATCAACAGGGATGCGTGTTGGGGAATTAGTTTTATTGAATCGAGAGGATATAAATTTTGCAGAACGAGAGTGTGTAGTATTTGATAAAGGCAGCAAAGAGCGCATCGTTTATTTTGATGCGGGGACAAAGATACATTTGCAGGAATATCTGGACGGACGAACAGATGATAATGAGGCGCTATTTGTTTCGTTAAGAGCTCCTTATGATAGGCTGCAGATTGGCGGTATCGAGGTCAGACTTAGGAATCTAGGAGAAAAGTTGAATTTATGCAAAGTACATCCGCATAAGTTTTGGCGTACTCTTGCGACAACAGCTATTGATAAGGGGATGCCGATAGAACAGCTACAACGGTTGCTTGGACATCAGCGAATTGATACGACATTGCAATATGCTATGGTCAAACAGAGTAATGTAAAGTTGGCGCATAGAAAATATATTGGTTAGGGAGGAACCCCAGTTGATTGTAAAAATGGTTGATATATGTTCTAAGATAGGAAGTGGTGCAACACCTCGTGGTGGTAAAGAAGTATATTGTAAAGATGGTGTTTCCCTTATACGTAGCCAAAATGTGTTGGATTTTGAATTTTCAGAAAGTGGATTAGCACATATAAACAATGAGCAGGTACAAAAATTAAAAAATGTTGAGGTTCAAGCAGATGATATATTGCTCAATATAACAGGTGATTCTGTCGCGAGAGCTTGTATGATGGAAGAAACTTTTTTACCAGCACGTGTAAATCAGCATGTTGCGATTATTCGCGGTGAAAAGAATAGAGTTCTTAGCAGTTATTTGCTTTATTTTTTGCAATTGAGGAAAGAGCATCTCTTACAGTTGACCTCTGCTGGAGCGACAAGAAATGCTCTTACAAAAGGGATGATAGAACAATTAGAACTGAACTTGCCTCCAGTGTCTATTCAGAGAAAAATAGTTTCTGTGTTGGATTTAATTATAAAAAAGATTGCACTAAATCAAGAGATAAACGATAATTTACCGCCTACGATGAGCCAAGCGAAACCGTGTCGATATCAGCCGTCGGGGGCTTGCTCACGTAAGGCTGTATATCGACATGGTTTCATCGGGCGAATGCCCGATAGATCACAGTCGTCAGGATGTGAGAGTAGCTTGGCGGCCTAGACCATCCCGAAGGCTCTTTATTTCCCAAATAAGTCCGCATGACTGCCAGTTGCGGTAGCTGAAAGGATAAGGATATCTTCATAAATCTGGTATATGAGCAGCCAATCCGGCTCTATATGACATTCCCTGAAGTCATGTAGGTTTCCAGTCAGAGAGTGATCCTTGTACCGAGCAGGCAGAGGATTGCCGTTAGCCAACAAGGAAAGAATGTTTACAAGTTTCGCCATATCCTTGCCACGCTTTTTCATCAACTTAGCATCTTTTTTCATGCGATTTGTATACACGATCTTATACATAGGTCAATCCTCCAGCATGGAGGCAACGGCATCTTCCGCATTGTCGAAAGGTCCGTTAAGATCCCTTCGGAACCGGCTATCATATACGGCCTCCTGAAGCTGGCAGGGGATTGCCCTATGCTGTACCGAAAAAGGAATGCCCGCGTTTTCGATAGCGGCATTCAAAAAAATACGAATAGCTGTCGATGTGTCTAGCCCCAGGCTTGAAAATAGAGTATCCGCCTGCTTTTTAACTGTATCATCAATACGTATTTGTAATGTAGCCATATTGCACCTCCAATAGATTTGTAGTATGATTGTATCATATAAGCAATATGGAAGCAATGGCAATTTAGTAGCTTAGAGTTGGATGTTGTATTGTGGTGGTAATGAGGAAACAGAGGAGCCGTTTTCGAGTCTATCTGTGGCGGCCTAAATATCAAGTTTGGAGACATCAAGTTCTCCAGACATAAACTTAGGCAAAAGAGTGTCTCGTGTATCCGCAAGCAGAATATTTTCAGCGTTAAGAGATTCAATTCTCTTATGTATCGGTTGCGCTAACGAATGGAACTCTTGGATGTTCCCCTTGTTGCTGTGAATTGGCAACTGTTTAATCATTACTTGGCTTATATTTTGTTGTGCTGAACCTACCGCGAGGTTGATGAGTTTTTTCTGTGATTCGCAAGCAACTTGAAACAAGTATGTATACGGATAATTTTTATTGCTTAACAAAGCGCAAACAGCCTGGTTACAAGTCATAGGTTTTGCAATAATACTATATGCCCCGACAGTTGCTCCATACATGGCAATAAGAACACTATGCGATGGCAGTAGTTTGGCAGATGATTTAGTAATGGCTAATTCGTGAATATGCTCCTCTGTATCAAGGAGATAACCACCAAGCAATTCCTTTGACTTTACCCAACAAATATTGCCGTGGTCGTAATATTTACCATGTTTGCGAGATGGAGTTCCCCCGGATGTTGTTTTTACGGCATCGCCAAGAGCAGTATCCTTTGTGGATTTCGCAAATATCTTCGTATAAAGCATATGAAGTTGGTGATCTAAATTATCATTTATATTTATGGAGGTTGTATGATGAGACCAAGGTATGATAAAGATGGCAAGCTAATAGGTTCTCATAGAATGGTTTTCGACGGCATACCTGATAACTACCAAATAAAGCGAGTTATTTTGAAAGATAAAGTACCTGATTTGTCTTACGTGGGAGTAATGAGACATTTGAGAGACTGTAAAGTTTCTGACGAATTTGAGGATAATAGATACTATTCGTCCGAAGTTCTTTCACATATGGCATTGGACTATCTCAATTCAGCTATATACCTTCAAAAAGGTATTATTGATGATAGAGGTAAAGAAATCGTATCTTATTACTTTATTCCCTGTGCTTTTTTGTGCAAGCACTCGATAGAACTAAAACTAAAGGAATGTCTAATGCTTAAGGGAGTTAAGCTAAATGGTCATAAAGTATCAGTATTATGGAAAGAAATACATGCCCCCCAAATTCCGCAATATGACAAACTAAGCAGTTTTATCGCAGAAGTAGATGAAATAGATAGTAACGAGATGGCATTGCGTTATGGAATTTCTAAGAATTTGGAGCCTTTACGGGAAAAATTTAAATTCAATATTGATAATTTTATATTGAATACAATGTACCTGTTCAATATCTTAGACGAGTTTGTAATCTGTCCATACAAATACAATAATAAATAATACATCTGTGCGATAACTGTTAAACAATGAAAAGCAAAAGTACAGCAAAACAACTTACAAAGGAGCAGCCAACTATGGCGGGAAATTACACAGAATCTAATTATGAAAACGCCATTCTCCAGCTTTTCCAGGAGCAATTGGACTACACATACCTATACGGCCCAGATGTAGAGCGTGACTATCACTCCCCGCTCTATGAGGATGCCTTGTTGCCCGCTTTGCAGTGGGTCAATCCCGGCCTGCCTATGGATGCGCTCAACGAGGCAGTCTATAAACTGAAAAACTTTGAAAGCGGCACACTACTGCAAAAGAATATGGTTTTCATGGACTATCTGCAAAATGGTGTCCCAGTGAAATATTTTACCAATGGCGAGGAAAGCTTCACTCTCGTCTATCTCATTGACTTCAAAAATCCTGCCAATAACGATTTTGCCGTTGTCAATCAGTGGACGATTATTGAAAATTCCGAGAAGCGGCCTGATATTATCCTTTTTGTTAATGGCCTGCCTTTGGTAGTGGTGGAACTGAAATCTCCCTCCCGCGAAGAAACGGACGCCTCCGCCGCCTATCGTCAACTGCGGAACTATATGCACGAGATTCCCTCTCTATTTATATATAACGCTGTCTGCGTCATGAGCGATATGACCACCTCCAAAGCTGGAACAATCACCTCTAGCGAGGACCGTTATATGGAATGGAAGACTAAGGATGGCAACTATGAAAACACCCAGTATGCGCAGTTTGATACTTTCTTTGAGGGGCTATTTGAGAAAGAACGCTTTCTGGACGTTGTAAAAAATTTCATCTGCTTTAATATTGACGGTCAAAATACCTTCAAAATCTTTGCTGGATACCACCAGTATTTCGCTGTCAAAAAAGCGGTTGCCTCTACCCGGCGTGCTACGAAAACAGATGGCAAAGGCGGCGTGTTCTGGCATACGCAGGGCAGCGGTAAATCTTTGTCTATGGTGTTCTACGCTCGTTGTTTGCAAGAGGCGTTGGAAAGCCCGACTATTGTAGTCATTACAGATAGAAACGATTTGGACGACCAGCTTTACGGCCAATTTGCTCGCTGCAAGGACTTCCTGCGTCAGACGCCCCAACACGCAGAAAGCCGCCGGCATTTGACAGAACTTCTGGCAGACCGCCAGGCCAACGGCATTATTTTTACCACTATGCAGAAATTTGAAGAGAGCGGCGAAGCCCTTTCCAAACGTCGGAATATTGTGGTTATGGCTGACGAGGCTCACCGTGGACAGTATGGCCTGACCGAGAAAGTTATAATGCGGCAGAAAGAAGATGGCGAGTTAGAAGTCCGCACCCTAATCGGAACTGCCCGGATTATTCGAGACAGTCTGCCAAACGCCACCTATATTGGCTTTACCGGAACGCCTATTTCCTCCAAAGACCGCAGTACACGCGAAGTGTTTGGCGATTACATCGACATATACGATATGACACAAGCGGTAGAGGATGGAGCCACCCGCCCGGTATATTATGAGAGCCGAGTCATTCACTTAAAACTGGATGAGGCAACTTTACATCTGGTTGATGCTGAGTATGACATCATGGCGCAGAATGCCGATCCCTATGTTATTGAGAAAAGTAAAAAAGAACTGGGGCAGATGGAGGCCATTCTGGGAGCAGACCAAACCATCCACTCCCTGGTAGATGATATTCTCAATCATTATGAAAATTATCGGGCTGGTATTCTTACCGGAAAAGCCATGATTGTAGCCTATTCCCGCCCCATTGCCATGAAGATTTATAAGCGCATTTTGGAATTGCGTCCAGCTTGGGCGGAAAAAGTAACTGTTGTAATGACGCAGGGCAACAATGACCCCGAAGAATGGCGGGAGATTATCGGCAATAAGGCCCGTAAGGATGAATTTGCCCGAAAATTCAAAGACAATGAATCGCCCCTGAAAATTGCAATCGTTGTGGATATGTGGCTGACCGGCTTTGATGTGCCGTCATTGGCTACCATGTATATATATAAGCCCATGTCCGGCCACAATCTGATGCAGGCTATCGCCCGTGTCAACCGCGTTTTCCAGGACAAGGAAGGCGGGCTTGTGGTAGACTATGTGGGTATTGCCTCCGCACTCAAGCAGGCGATGAACGACTACACTGCCAGAGACAGGAAAAATTATGGAGATACTGATGTCAGTAAAGCGGCTTATCCCAAATTTCTGGAAAAGCTCTCTGTCTGCCGGGATTTCTTCCATGGTTACGATTATGGGAAATTCCTGTCTGGCAGTGACCTTGAAAAAGCTAAGGCAATTACTGGCGGTGTAAACTTTATCCTGGGCAAGAGTATTGCAGACCATGACTTGCCCGAAAGTGAGCGTACACAGAATGTCTATATCAAAGAGGCTTTGTTGCTCCGGCAGGCTCTCTCCCTCTGTGGCAGTTTGGTGGGTGAAGCGGCACGCTATGAGGCGGCGTTCTTTGATGCAGTCCGTACCATGATTGTTCGTCTGCAATCCGGTGGAACGGACAAAAAATTTACCCTCCCAGAAGTGAATGAACGGATCAACGAGCTTTTGAAACACAGCATCAAAAGCGAGGGCGTCATCAATCTCTTTTCCGATGTCGGAACAGAGTTTTCCCTCTTCGACCCGAAATTTTTGGAAGAGGTTGCCAATATGAAGGAGAAAAATCTCGCAGTAGAACTATTGAAGAAGCTGATTGCAGAGCAGGTTTCTATCTATCGGCGGACAAATTTGGTCAAATCGGAGAAATTTTCCGAAATCATCCGGGGCGCTATGAACCGTTATCTCAATGGAATGCTTACCAATGAGGAAGTCATCCAGGAATTGCTGAAACTGGCCAAGGATATTGCGGCAGCTAATGTAGAGGGAGAGGCACTGGGGCTAAATGCGGAGGAGCTGGCTTTCTACGATGCTCTCACGAAGCCCCAAGCAATCAAAGATTTTTACGAACATGAAGAACTGATTGCTATTACCAAGGAACTGACCGATCTTCTGCGGAAAAATCGAACCATTGACTGGCAGAAGAAGGAGAGCGCCCGCGCCGGGATGCGCAAGCTGGTCAAGCGTTTGCTTAAAAGACACAAATACCCGCCGGAGGGAATGGAGGACGCTGTGCAAACAGTCATGAGCCAGTGCGAGATGTGGACAGATAATACTGTAATGGTATGACTGTGCGGCATAGAAAATAGCGAAATCGCGATCTATGGATCATTCGAGAAGCATAGAGGTTTTCTTAAACAATTTAAAAAAAAGTAAGCGCCAAATATTCCTGCGGATTTCCTGTTCCTCAAGCATCACTTATAATTGTAGTCGATAGATATTTAGACTATTTCACTACAATTATGGAGGACAGGTTATGGTAGGTACTCGCAAAGCCCGTGTTCCGATGACGGAACAGATCCGGCTTATCAATGAATGCCGCCAGAGCGGCATGACAGATGCTGACTGGTGTCGTGAAAACGGCATTGCAGTAAGCGCCTTTTACAACTGGGTCAGCCGCTGTCGGAAAACGGCAGCGGATCAGATCCCAGCGGCGAATTACGGGCATCTTGAGGTTCCCCGCCCGAAACAGGACGTGGTCCCCATTGACATTGTGCCGGATCACATTCCGGAACAGCATACAGCATCACAGATGCAAAACTCCTGCCTTGACAATTCACATACGATTGAAATTGCCATGAAGGATATCACAATCCGTATCAGCAATGATGCGGATCCGGTCCTGCTTACCAGGACATTCCGCCTGCTTCAGGAGCTCTCATGTTAGGCGACATCTCCGGGCTTGAGAAGATCTACATTGTCTGCGGTTTATCCTTAAGACATTTTTATCCCCATCTTTTTGAAACTGCCCGTATCCTTGGTGTTTAAGCACAAAAAGATGAGGATAAAAATCAATCCGTATGCCATCATATAATCACCATTACAAATTTGGAGGTGATTTTATGATTAAGCACTACAATGACTATGTCCAAGAGATGGTCAATCTCATGGTCGAAAGCGGTTTTGGCGAGTATGGAAGAACTGCCCGTAAACGCTGGTATGAAGCTTTTGGCCGCTATTTATCAGAGGCCGGACTTGTATATTCTGATGAAAATGTTTCAAAATGGCTTGAGGAGGTGGTAAAACCGGCAAATACCAGACAACAATACCATGTGGCTGCAAGGTATATGGAACAGCTCCGGGAATTCATCCGCACAGGGGAAATACGGATCGAGAATCTCCTTTTGGTGAAGCCTGACCACGATAAGCTGCCCCCGGAGATACGGGGCACTCTCGATGAATATCTTGCTTCCCGCGAACCGGATTACAGCCCGGAATCTATGCGTCTTGCAAAACTGCACACGGCCAACTTTCTTTTGCGGCTCTGCGCAGAAGGGATGATGAGAATGGAGATGCTCTCCTATGAAATGCTGGCGGCAGTATTCCGGAGCCGTTGGAACGTTACTCCAGAACAAAGATCGGTGATCCTGGGCCATGGCCGCCAACTGCTTGGCTTTCTTCATGAAAAGCATGGTTTCCGGCGGGGATTCTCCATTCTGTTAGAAGATTCCGTGTTCCAGTATGCATATGTCCCCAGATTGTCCGATGATGCCGTCATGACAGAGCTACTGCGTCTGAGCCGTGAGCACTCTGTCTGCACTACGGAAGAAATGTATCCCATGCTCTCCCGGTTTGCGGACGGGTACAGTGACAGAGGGTATTCCTACACCATGATCAAGAGGGTTACCCATACCCTCCGGTGTCTGTATGTTTTTCTGGATATGCATGGTCTGGACTACTGCCCGGAAGTTTCATGGGAATGGTACACGCTGATCGAAGACAGGATAGGCCGTAACCGCCGGGCGTGGAAGCGTGTACTGGCTCTTTTTGGCAGCTTTGCCGCAGACAGGGAAATACGCTTCCATAAAAACTGTGGGATGACGTCCTCCCAGGCGAAGCGTATGGGGCATTACCCGGCATGGTGTGCGGACGCAGTCAACGGATATGTGGATTGGCTTGCACGCAGTTTCCATAGAGAGTCAACTGTTCAGAACTATAGATACGGCGTCTGGAGTTTATGCGACTACCTTCTGGCCTGCGGCATAAATGGCTTTGGGGACATTACCCCGCAGATGCTTAGGGAATATATAGCCCAGGATCATCACGCCACGTTGAAAGGGCGTTCCACGAGGATAACCATTGTAAACCAGTTCCTGTGGTATGTAGAAACGGGCATCCTTGGAGAGGAAAAGAAACTCTATACCGTGCTCACGGCCGGCACTGCGAAATCTGTGACGGTGCCGGTGGTCCTGACCGATGATGAAGTGAAGCGCATCTATACATACAGGGCAGGATGCCGTACCGGTATCGAACTGCGTAATGCCGCCATGCTGATGCTGGGCCTGCGCCTTGGCTTCCGGGCAAGTGATGTGGTCAACCTCAAGATCGAAGACATAGACTGGAAGCAGCGCAGGATATCGATCATACAGGAAAAAACAAAGCACCCGCTCGTCCTGCCACTATCCATCGATGCAGGAAATTCCCTGTATTCCTATCTGAGCTCATCCAGGCCGAAAGCAGAAAATAACCACGTTTTCATCCGGCACAAAGCGCCTTTCGGCAGGCTCACGATAAAAAGCTGTGAGAACGCCTTCAAAGCTGCGCTTCCGGAAATGGCGGACAGGCCTGGCGTGAGCTTCCACACCTTGAGGCGTACCTTTGCGACCGGCATCCTGCGGAACAATGCGGGCATGGATGCTGTCATGGATGCGCTGGGGCATCACGACAACTCGACTGGTGTAAAATATCTTTCTTTTGATGACGAACGGATGATGGAATGCCCATTGTCATTAAGCGGCATTGCCGTGGAAGGAGGTGCCTTATGACGCTTGATACTTATGAATTCAGCAGTTGTTTTGCGCCATACATTGAGGGGCTGATCCAGCGTAAGCATGAGGAAGGTTTCCTTTTTAACAGCGCAAGACATATCCTGATAAGCTTTGACCGCTTCTGTATCCGGAAAGGGTATCATACTCCGGTGGTCACAAAAGAAATCTCAAGCGAATGGGGGATGCAGAGAAGCGGGGAAGGCAGAGCCTATCTCGGGAACAGGATGTCCGCCCTGCGCCAGCTGTCATTATATATGGCTTCCCTTGGGATCGACTGCTATATCCCGGCAAAGTTCTCGGCAAAAAGCAAAACATTGGCCTATGTCCTCAACGAGGATGAGGTCAGGAGTTTTTTCAGGGAACTGGACAGCTGCCAGCCTGCCATCCGGGGAACCCGCTTCGAGAGGCTGGCCATGGAATACAGGGCAATCTACAGGCTTATTTTCTGCTGCGGCCTCAGGGTGTCGGAAGCAAGGCTGTTGAAACGGTCGGATGTGGACCTGTCTGGCGGGAAGGCGAAAGCCATGATAAAACAGTCAAAGGGCCGTAAGGACAGGGTGGTTTTCATAGCGGATGATGTTGCAG
>NZ_CALPCY010000043.1:0-41872 GCF_943193115.1 Otoolea muris | reverse complement strand
TTTTAATCGTTATTACTGTTTGGTTTTGTTCTGAATGTTTTCTCAAACTTCAAGGCTTAACCATAAGCCTTTTGTCTTAAGAATTTTCAGGGTTTTATATACTGTTCAGTTTTCAAGGTTCTGTGTTGTTGTCTCTCTCAGCAACTTTTATAGTTTATCACATGTTTCTGTTTTTGTCAACAACTTTTTTAACTTTTTTTGTCTCTTTTCAGGTTTTCCTGTCTGATTTGGTTTCCTGTTTTTCAAGGCGAGTATTATAATAGCAAATCTTATAGGAAATGTCAACCCCGTTTTTACTTTTTTTTCCTGTTTTTTCAATTCTGATGACAGCAATTCAGGCGACGGAGAATCTGCCCCTAAAAATCGCTTCGCGTTGGGGCAGATGTCCGCGGCCTCCATCCGCTCACACCTCTGTCACTCTCACAAGCACCGTCTGCCTCTGTGTCGCCCTCCCTGTAAACACGCCCCTGTTGATGGAGCAGTCCCGATAGTCTCTGCCATGTGATATTTTTATATGATCCTCTTCGGCTAACCGGTTATTTGTTGGATCAAAGCCCCGCCAGCGTTCTCCGTCAAATGCTTCAATCCACGCATGGCTCTCGCCCTCCCCGAGAAGCAGTCCCACCACATATCTCGCCGGGATCTTTTCCTCCCGGCACAGGGACAGGAGAATATGCGCATAATCCTGGCATACGCCCTGTCCCAGAGAAAGCGCCTCCTCCGCCGTTGTAGAAATGCTGGTAACGCCTTTTGTATACTGCATACTCTCGTATACTGCATTCATGTACGAATAGATTCTCTCCTTCTGGGAGCATGCGCTGTTTTTCCGGAGCCTGCCGAGCAGGCTTTGGATCTGCATGCCCGGACTGGTAAGCGAAGTCTGATATTTATAGAGCGCCCGCTCCGAATCACTTTCCGCAGCCTGCTTATAAAGACCTGTTTTGGCCATGCCCGTTACATCCACGGAGAAACAGCTCTGTTTCTCCTGCGCCTCCCCGTACAGCATCCTGTTTCCAAATGAGTCTGCGCTCTCCTGCATTTTTCCCTTTGGAAACACCTCGACGGCACATTCTGTTATTTCCTGAGTCTGCGTCGTTTGCGGCAGGCATTTTAAGGTGTAGGTGTGATTATATACCGGCTCAGAAAATACAATATCCATATGATAATGAAATTGCAATGTTTTCATCGTTCTCAGTCCCTGCGCAGATGATCTGCCAATTCTATAATTCTGTCATAATCTAATGGCTCTGCCCTGACAAGCATTTTCAGTTCTTCCAGCTTATCGGCGTCGTAATGAAGATTTGTCTTTGTGATCCGCCCGGCCAGACGGTTGATTTCGCGGCTGATGGACGCCGGATCCAGCTTCAGGCGTCCGTAGAGGTCAAGCCTCTCCACCCGTTTTCCGGTTTTTATGATATTCCTTATATTTTCACTCTCGATCATATCATCCACGATCCCCCAGAAGGCCAGGATATGATCCACGACCTCCTGCAGTTCTATAACCGGCGCTTGTGATTCCCCGCATTTTTTGATGTCGTAAACGGCAAGCTGTATGTACGTGATCGCCTCGCTCCCGATCTCATTCCGCAGCGCCGCCGCATTGTCATAGGCCCTCATTAAATTGGCGCAGATCGAGTTCGGATCCGTTTCGTCCGAGATATATCTCCCGCAAAAATCCTCCCTGGATCCGTAAATATTGGGGATGGCGAGCCTCTCGCAGAAAATGGAATACTGTCCCATATCCACGTCAATCATTTTATCAAAGCTGGCTGCAAACAGCCTGGCGCTCGTATAAACGCGCTCGGAATACCGCCCGAGCCAAAACAGCCTGTCAGAATTTTCTATTGAGATAATACCCATGTATCTTTAAATCCTCCTCCCTGCGATGAATTGACAATAAAGGACTCCGGGTTTCTGGAAAACCTTGTCAAACCGCTCTTCCATACAAGCGGTTCGTCAGCCATCAGCACAAAAGCCCTTAAATCCGCTTTTCTCGGCGTCCTTTTTCCATTCTCCAGAATGTCGATATCCATAAAATCAATCACCTCCTGCGCAATGAACCTTCTCGGCTCCCGTTTCAGGAGCGCGATAAACGCCTCCTTCTGCGCAGCAGCCATCTTATCCGCAAATACGACGCCGTAACCTCCGGCCTCTGCAACATCCTTTAAGACCAGACGGTCAAAGTGTTCCAGAACAAATTTCATGTCTTTATCATAAAACGGAAGATAGGTCGGCGCATTTTGGAGAATGGGATCCTCTCCCAAATAATATCGGATCATTTTAGGAACAAAATAATAGATTCCCTTGTCATCCGCAACGCCGTTTCCCGGCGCATTCATCAGCGCCACATTTCCCCTCTTATATACATCGTAAATATGGGGGATGCCGATCACAGATTCCTCCTTAAACGTCATCGGATCCAGATATTCATCCGAGATTCTCCGGTAAACAGCCCCCACCCGCTCCCGTTTACCCGAATAGTCAATGAAATACAGCACGTCGTTCTCAACCGCCAGCTCGCTTCCCGTCACCAAATGCGCTCCTGTCTGCTCAGCAAGATAGGAATGCTCAAAATAAGCGGCGTTATACCGTCCAGGCGTGAGAATCACCGTATGGCCGCCTGTGTTGCAATAATCCATGGCGCGCCGGAGCAATGCGGCATAATTTCGATTGTCTTCAATATGATTTTGCTCGAACGTATTGGGACTGCTTCTGCGGCACAGTTCTCTCGCTATCACAGGATACGAAGCGCCTGAGGGAACCCGGAGGTTATCCTCCAGCACAAACCATGCCCCGTCCCTGCCCTGCACCAGATCAATGCCTGCGATATGGGCGAAAATGTCTTTTGGCGGCCGAACACCGTCGCAGGGAGAAAGAAAGCCGGAGGAGCTGTAGACAAATTCCTCGGGAACCACATGATCTCTGACAATCCTCTTTTTCCCGTATATATCCTTTATAAAAGCATTCAGGGCCGTCACCCGCTGCTTCAGCCCCCGTTCCAGGTACGCAAAAGCCTGTTTTTCAATGATCCTGGGAATCGTGTCAAATGGGAAAAGCTGCTCTTTGAATTCATTGTTCTTATATATCCCAAATTTCACGCCATATCTGGCCAGCAGCCTGTTTACGGTTTCCGCCTGCTCCATCAGTTTTAAATCTTCCATACACAATCTCCTCCCTTTCCCCTGCACAGTTCCTTACCTGCTCGCGCGCCGAGCGTCCGTCATCTTGCTGACATATCTCCTTTGAACGCCCGTGTGCAATCGAGTAGGGAAGAGCCATCTTCCCCTGCTCGCGCGCAGCAAAGCCGCTGTTTTCCTTACGCGCCCCTGCGCATAAAAAAAGGCGTCTGGAATCCTCCAAAACGCCTTTGTTTTTGCAACTTGTTTCTTTTATATCACCTGCGCTGCGGTTTGTCAAGCGAATAAGCGAAAATCACCGCATCTGTATATGGTATTTTTCTTTGTTCCTGCGTTTACAGAGATACATCTGCTCATCCGCGAGCCGTGTGAGCTCCTCCAGTGAGTACCGGACTGCGCTGCCGCCGATCTCCACGACGCCGTAGCTGAAGCTCGAAACGTAATCCCCGCTGCTTTTTTCTGAGAATTCATGATGCGCCTGTGAAAGCTTCTTCAGCGCCAGTTGGCCCTCGCACCGATAAAGTATCAGAGCGAATTCGTCGCCCCCGATTCTGGCAAACTCATCGCTGCTCCGTATATTTTTCTGGATAACAGAAACAAAGGACTGGATATACCGATCGCCCTCCAGGTGTCCAAACTGATCATTCACCGTTTTTAACCCGTCCAGATCCAGGAAGCAGAATGCCGCCTCCTCGCCCGACTCCAGAATCTTGTTCATGCGCTCCTCATAGTAAAACCGGTTCCGGAGCCCTGTCATCGGATCATGATAAGCCTTCATGGCCAGCTTCTCCGCCCGCCGCTTCCGCTCCGTAACATCGGATATGATATGGACAAACGACTTGTTTTCCATCCATTCGACCGGAAAGGTATTGACTTCATAGATGTTTTTCTTGTCGTCCGTTATCTCGCGCATCTTCTCATCGCCAATTTTCCAGTTCCGGAGCTGCTCGCGAAAAGAGAGATGATATTTGCACCGGGAAGGATCCGCATCTTCCTGCCCTTCCCTTTTATTGCAGTAAACGATCTCCTTTGTCTCTGTGTCAACCACCATAATCCACTCATTGCGCTTATTGATCAGATCCATCAGAAATTCATTATACTGCTTGATGACTACCGCCCGTTTTTTTACCTCATCGCGCTCTTCCTTTAACTGCCGCTCCCGCTCTTTTAGCTGTCCTGTCATGGTATTAAAGGCATCCGAAAATTCTCCCAGGCCGGAAACGCGCTGGGAATAATCGCCCAAAGCCACCTGTGTGGCCTGCCAGGTCAAATGATTCAAAATCGAACTTATATTCTTTAAATTGTCGCACAAAAAGTTGTCCCTGGACGGACGCTGCCCTGACAGATTCCCTCTCGAAATCTCCCTGGAATAGCGCAGCATTTCCTTCACCGCCTCTTCCAGAAACTGGAGACCTGCTCCCAGACGCCTGTATGGCTCATCCAGCTCTTCCACAGACAGCGTCTGCACATCTCTGCCATATAAAATATCTTTTAAATAGTCAAAAAGAAGGCTGCAATTCTTCTCTTCCCTTGTCTGTCCCGCTTCTGCCGCCCTACTCTCCATCTGCCTGCCAGCCTTCCTTTTCTAAAGCTTCAACCCGAAACCGGCAGACGCGTGATCCCGTGCCCCAGCAGTCCACCTCAACGGCCTGACACGCCACGTTACTGTACGCGGACAGGATGCCCGCAATCAGCCCTTCATCATAATTGCACACTGTCTCCCCTAGAAGCGGTATACCGGAACAATCGGCATCCTCAGAAACGGTAAGAATAAGCTTCTTCGCCTTTCCATCCTGCGCCTCCACCCGCAGAATCCCCATCTTCATCTCCTCAATGCGCGCCTGGAGCTGCGCGATAAATTCATTAAAGGGCAGCGACAGATCCAGCATATGCTGGGCAATATATGTACCGGCCCTGCGCCCTGCCTCCCTGAAAATTTCAATCTGCTTTTCTTTTCCACACTCGCTGATTATCTCCTCCCGAAGGGAAAATTCCATAAGACGATATACCATGATCGGAATCTCGCTTCCCAGAATTTCCCGTTCTTCTTTGCCAAATTCCATGAAATCAGACAAATCAAATTCTTTACCGTTTTCCAGAAATACGTTTCGTTTCATAGGCTTTCTTCCTTTCTGGCAGATTCCCGGCAGGTAACCATCCGGTCGTTTTCATCTGCCGTTTCTGCGGATATTTGCCTATTATACTGAAAAAACAGCGCCTTGTAAAGCAATCCTGGTATTTTATTTTATAATCGCCCGAATGCGGCCGTCCGCATTCTCAAGCGCGGCATCCAGGCCGTGAAGCCTCAGAATCTTCCTTGTAAGGAACAGCCCCATTCCCATATGGCGTTTTCCTCCGCCTGCTTTCTTTGCCCCTGAGTAGAACAGATCAAAGGCGCGCAGGAGCTGATCCTCCTTAAGCGGCTGCCCGGTATTCTCTATCACGCACTGCCCTGTCCCGATTCGGATCCATATGCCGCCGTCCGGCTGATTGTACTCCACCGCGTTGGACAGAAGGTTCCACACTGCCTTTGCGAGATAATTCCGGTCCCCATTTACCACAAAGCAGCCATCCTCCTGATACTCCACCGCAAGACGCATCTCCTGAAGCCGCGGCTCAAGCCTTGCCATCTGCTCCCGTATAAGATCTGAAAAGGACACGGGCTCATTTCCCAGAATCAGCTCCTCTGAATCCAGCTTTGAAAGCTCAATCATCTCTGCTGCCATACGATCCATCTCCTCCGTCTGCCGGATGATCTGGGCGAGGTAATAATCACGTTTCTCTTCCATATTATGTTCCAAAAGGTTTTCCGCAAAATTCCGGATCACGCCAAGCGGTGTCTTCAGCTCATGGGCCATGGCGTTGATAAAGTCCCGCCTGTTCTCCTCAAGCGCCGCCTGCCTGTCGTACGCCCTGCGAAATGACTGCACGATCCCCGCCATGCATACAAGCGTCAGCGCCGCTCCCGCCAGATATACATATTTCATGTAATTCATAGCCGCAAGCCATGGACGGCTTTCCATACGGATCTCCATGTAAGCAGACGGCGCGTCCACCATCCCCACCTTTAACTGATACCGCCCCCTGTAATAGAACCCGTCTGAGTCGATTATCAAAGGCGGCTCATCGAGGCCGGATCCCCAGGTAAATTCCCCTGTCTCAGGAACGTCATGCAGATAGGGGCTATCGCTCCACCTCTTCCATTTTTCATAGGATCCGCCCCCATATACATCCATATAAGGAAGTCTCAGATCCCCGTCGGAAATAATCCCATCCGTTCTCTCTTCACCTCCGACGGCCGGATTGAGCCATTGCCACACGATCTCGCTGCCTGTCTCGTAAAAGGTCTTGCCCTCCCCCAGCTCTTCACCGGTCGCATAATCAACCATCACGCCGGAATCCACTATATGCCTGCTTCCCGTCACCGGATCCGTATACCGCTCCCCCTCCTCTGCCCACACGAGCTCCTGGACATAAATGGCCCAAAGCTCACGCCCGTCCGGGGAAACTCTCATCGAAAAGCGCAGCGGATCCGGATGCGCCAGATCCCGCGTCTCGAGCCGTTTACTGTGATGCTGAACTAACTGCATCTTTTCCTCCTGGGAGAGGAAATCATCCAGCGCAAAGGAGGCGTATTCGCGAACCGTTGTGCCGCTCTCCCGTACAGAACCGCCGCCGATCTGATCCCGGCTTTTGGCCAGCAGCTTCCCCTCCTCATCGTAAAACGCTGCAGAAATGAGAATCCGGTCACTGTCCACCCTCCAAAGCTCCTCATTGGCCAGATCCTGATAGAAATCCTTTCTCTGCTCGCCGTCCCATCCTTCCCCGGCTTCCTCCACAGAGAATTCCTTTTCCGACGCCTTTTTGACTATGGACACGACTCCTTCCCTGAAGCGCTGTCCGTAATCGTCCGCGAATTGTTCTTTTACAAGCCACGTCGCCAGTCCTGTAATCGCCAGATACATAACGCCAAATCCCGCCGCTGCCGGCCTCCAAAAGCTCTTCTTGTTTTTCCTCATCCTTCCACCTCCAGCCGGTAACCGGATTTGCGCACGGTCTGTATGGCGCACCCGCAGGGGCCAATCGCTCTGCGCAGCTTTTTGATGTGATTGTCAACCACCCGCTCGTTTCCGTCAAAATCATAGCCCCAGAACCGGATCAGAAGCTGTTCCCTGCTGTAAATCCGCCCCGGATTCTGCATGAAAAACAGGAGCATTTCGTACTCCTTAGGCGGCAGGGCCAAAAGCTCTCCACGGTTCCACACCCGGCGGCCCTCCACATCCGCCTTAAGAGAGCCCGCTTCCAGAAAAACGGCGCTTTTGTGTACGCGTCTTGTGAGAGCCATGGCTTTTGCGTACAGCACAGGCAGGGAAAACGGCTTTGTCACATAATCGTCCGCCCCCAGCGAATATCCGTTCAGCTCATCCTCCTCCAGCACCCGGGCCGTGATAAAAACAACCGGAACTTCACTGACTTTGCGAATCTCACGGCACACGGCAAAGCCGTCCATCCCGGGCAGCGTCACATCCAGTAAAATCAAATGGAAGCTCTCCCTCATCAGAAGCGCTGCCGCGCGCGCGCCGTTTTCCTCTGTATAAACGCACCAGCCTCTTCCGGTAAAATAATCGGCCGCAGCCTCGGCAAGCAGGCGGTCATCTTCCACAATCAACATCCTTTGTCCCATACGCACTCTCCATAACCGGTGTTTTTGATGGTTTTATTCTATCATTTTAATATATCCTTTCTGTATCCTTTTTTACATTGCTGTGATATACTAAGAACCGGCACTGCTGCGCTTCGCCGGAACGTGTTTAAAACATGCTCTGGCAATACAATAAACCGTGGCAGCGGCCTGAACAGACAGCCACGAACAACTCCAGAGGTAATATGTTTATGAACTCCCGCGTCCTCCACACGATCGAGCCGATCTTTGATTCGGGCTCGCGCATCCTGATTCTCGGCTCCTTCCCCTCTGTCAAATCGAGGGAGAGCCAGTTTTACTACGGCAACCCCAGAAACCGGTTCTGGCTGGTTTTGGCCGGGCTTTTTGAAGAACCCGTTCCGGACTCTGTTCCTGAAAAGCTCCGCTTTCTACTGCGGCACAAAATCGCAGTCTGGGATGTGATCGAAAGCTGTGAAATCGCAGGCTCCAGCGACAGCTCGATCCGGGAACCCCTGCCCAATGATCTGAACCGCATCCTCTCCAGAGCCCCCATTTCCCGGATCTTTACAAATGGAAGCGCCGCCGCGCGTCTTTATAAGCGTTTTTGCTTTCCGCTTACAAACATTGAGGCTGTCCCGCTCCCGTCCACCAGCCCGGCCAATGCCGCGGCAGACATACAAGCTCTTCTGAAAGCCTGGAGCTGTGTCAGGGAGGCGTCAGAAATCCGCCCCTGATATTGGTAAAATAATTTCGTCTGTTTTGCGCCGGACATTACCTTATCAATATACAATGGAGGTCACAAATGAACACACCAGCCAGCCATGCCTTTTCCTACCACTCCTGCAATTTCTGTCCCAGACGCTGCGGGATCGATCGCTCCAGGCAGCCCGGATACTGCGGAGGCCCGGATCACATCGTAGCGGCCCGCGCCGCGCTCCATGACTGGGAAGAGCCGTGTATCAGCGGATTTCGGGGAAGCGGAACCGTCTTTTTCAGCGGATGCACGCTCCGGTGCTGCTTCTGCCAGAATTACCGTATCAGCAGCGGGCGCTTCGGCGCGCCGGTCACGCAAGAGCGCCTGGCAGCAATCTTCTTGACACTCCAGTCTCAGGGCGCGCATAATATTAACCTGGTCACCGCTACCCAGTACCTCCCCTCCGTCCTGGCCGCCCTCAGGGCAGTCCGGCAGCGGCTTGTTATTCCGGTTGTCTATAACTGCGGCGGCTATGAGACAAAGGAAGCGATCGATGCTCTCTCGCCCTACATTGATGTCTGGCTGCCGGATCTCAAATACTTTGATCCGGCGCTGGCCGCGCGCTATTCCGGGGCCCCGGATTACTTTCAGGCCGCCTCACTGGCCGTAAAGCGTATGATCCGCGCCGCCGGCCCTCCTGTACTTGAAACAGTTTCCGAAGGCGGACGCAGCGCCCTTTTGCTCAAACGCGGAGTCCTGATCCGGCATCTGGTCCTGCCCGGCCAGAAGCACGATTCCATACGGCTCATGCGCTGGATCCACGACGAGCTGCCAAAGGACAGCTTCCTCATCAGCCTCATGAGCCAGTACACCCCATATAACAAAAACCCGCTCTACCCTGAGCTGAACCGGCGAATTACCTCCTATGAATATAATACTGTCCTGAATACAGCCATCGATCTCGGATTGACACAAGGATATATGCAGAAAAAAAGCAGTGCAAAAGAAGAATACACGCCTCCATTCGGACTGGAGGGAATTGTAAAATAACTGCAACAGTAACTATAACCACGTAAACCGCCTGCGACGGGATCACAACAGGCAACAGAAACGATAGAAATCGGGTATCGATTGGCTTTTCCGCTTAACCGATACCCGATTTCAGGAAATCTCGTCCATTGGTTTGTACCTCCTGTTTTTGTTATCTATATAAATTTTTTTTACCAACAACCTGTTCTCTTACCAAACCTCCTTTACCATTCTACTTTTTACGGAATCTCTCTTCTTCCTAATAATACTTTCTCGTCATATTACTAAATCGAACCTTCATTTCCGATATTACTATAGACTCATGTTTGACTTTTCAGGTTGTTGTTTTCCTTTGTCTGATTTAATAAAGTAAATCAGACGATTTTAATCTCTTCGGTGGTCCGTACCTCCTTTACTTAGATTTTTAATTCTGTGGTTCTTTTGTTTTGTTGTCTTTATTATATACTTCTATTTTTGATTTGTCAATACCTTTTTTATATTTTATATTTTATTTTTAAATTAATCTCAGCTTTCCCGAATTAAATCACTTTAATTGGTTGTTTAATATATTTTTTATCTAATTTTTAAAAAATAAAAATATTTTATCATTAATGTTCCATAATTTTTTTTCATTTTCCTCTTGTATTTTGCCCCGCATTCCGCTATAATAATACCAATTTCCATCATCGGCCTGCCGATGTTCTGTATTATTGCCGATTTCCGGCGTTTCTTATAAGGATATTCACAGATTTCTGTTCTGAAGTGATTCTGATTCGATTCCGCAGATTTGATGTCAGACTCTTTTACCGTTCTGTTTTTCCTTTCATGCACCTGCTGCCAAGGCAGTTGTCATAATATTATTTCTCAGGAGGTACCTCATGGTATATGAAACATTTTTAAGCAACATCCAGTCCCTGGTTCAGGCCCGGTTCGGAGGCAGGGCTGACGTCACTGTGCGACGCGTCCTCAAAAATAACGGACTTTTGCTCGACGGGCTCACCATATCCTCCCCCTCGTCCAAAACGGCCCCCACGATCTATCTGAACTCGTACTACGAGGAGGCGGAGGAGGGCGTGCCCCTGTCTGCTATCACGGATCAGATCATGCTTCTGTGTGAAGAAAATCCCGCTCTGCCGGAGAGACTGGAGGAAGCTCTCCACAGCTTTTCCTTTGTCCGCGAGCGGATTGCCTACCGCCTGATCAATGCAAAGAAGAATCAGTGGCTCCTTTCAGACATCCCGCATTACCCTTATCTGGATCTCGCGATTGTATTTTATCTGATCGTCTCTGAAAATGAAGACGGGCAGATGACAGCCCTGATCCATCATAACCACCTCGAACTGTGGGGCATCACAAAGGAAGAGCTGTGGACTCTGGCCGAGCAGAATACGCTGCGCCTTATGCCCGGCTGTATTACGCCCATTGAAACAGCGCTGGCCGAGCTTGACTTGATCGATCCCGCGAATCCTTCCGTACATCAGCCCACGCTCCCGCTTTATGTCCTTACCAACCAGAAGGGAATCAACGGCGCTTCCTGCATGCTGTATCCGGGCATCCTGAAAGACTTCGCAGAGCAGCTTCAGGATGATCTGTTTATTCTGCCTTCCAGTATCCATGAGGTTTTACTCACCCCGCGCTCCCAGTCCTTCCCGCCTGACGAATTAAACGCCATGGTTTCCTGTATCAACCGGACAGACGTCCCGATCGAGGATCGCCTTTCTGACCATATTTACTGCTTCAGCCGTGCGCAGAGCTGTCTGTTTCTTCCCTCCGTATCGTCCCCGGGCCCGGTTTCTGCGCCAGACGGAACAGGGAATCCACAATGAAAATGGCCAGCGCCATCGCTCCGGCGACCTGAAGGGTTTCCATCAGATAAAAGCTGGCCAGCGTCCTCGCGCCCTCTATCAGACAGGATACGCTCCTGTAAATCGATGCGCCCGGAACAGCCGGCAGGATACCGCAGACAAGAAACACGGTCACAGGGGCTTTCAGCCGCCTGGCGATCGCATGGCTGAAAAGAGACGCTGCCAGGCTGGATATAAAAGCCGCCATAATCACCTCATGCTCGCCTCTCTGCGTCAAAAGATAGGCCAGCCAGCCCACGGCTCCGGATAAACCTGTGTACAACAGAAAACGCCGGGGCGCGTCCAGAATGAACGAAAAACCCAGTATCGCAAAAAAAGCGCCGGCCGTCTGAATCCATAATTCTAATTCCATCATACGCTGCCTCCCATCGCACGGAATGCCATCATCGCAGCGCCAACGCCAAATGCCACGGCCAGCGCCACGACCACAGCCTCCGCCATCTTCGCCACGCCGGAGCTGTAATCGCCGTTTAAGGTATCCCGGATCGCAGATGTAAATGTAACGCCCGGAACCATGGGCATGATCGCACTGATAATCACTGCGTCCAGATTCATTGCCAGAAAAACGCCTTTTAAAAGCAGCGCCGCCATCGCCAGGGCAAACGAGCCGCACGCATTCTGACAGAAGTCGTTAAAGCGCAGCCGGCCTGCTCCCGCGACTGCCAACGCCAGAACAAGCCCCACCACAGCCGCGGCCAGACAGTCCAGGAAGCTTCCTCCAAATAAGATCGCAAAAAAACCGGTTGTCATCACATAGCCGATACACTTATAAAAAAATCCGTATTCCCGTTCCGCCGCGATCTGCAAAAGTTCTTCCTGCGCCTGTGTCACGGTCATCTCACCCTGGCAGAACCTTCTCGACACATTGTTTACACTGTAAATACGGTTTAAATTCGTTGCGTGGCGATCCACTCGTTTTATCACTGTGAATGCCCCTACTCCGGGATCAGAAATCGTCACAAAAAGCCCGGTTGCCAGAGCAAACACATCGATACGCTCCATACCCGATTTCCCCAGAATCCGGCTGACTGTATCCTCCACCCTGTATACCTCCGCGCCGCTGTTCAGCATGATCTCGCCAGCCAGCGCCGCCATATCCATCAACGCCTGGTAGTCCATTTTTTCCTCTTTGCTCTTAACACGTAGTATCACCCATTTTCATTATCTTTGCATTAGTATTCCGAATGCCCCAGAGCTATCATGGTATTTTGTAAAACCCATGAAGTTCAGATATTTAAATCGGATTACAGTAGTCATTCACTGTAAATGTATTCTAATATGTAAAAGTTCAGGCGGGTCTGCGCACCTGCCGCTCTGACCATGCAGACACCTGGAGGCAGAGCAGGCATCCTGGCCGTGAAAATATCTCCCGCGCTAGAGCGTGTTTGAAAAATGCTTTCTGCCAGATGTGCGTTCCGCTTTGTGGGAGATTTGGGCCAAATGAACGCGGCGCAGTGGGCTGCGTTAAGTGAATTTGGCACAAATATGCCGCAAAGTGGGGCGTGCAGATGGCGGGAATGATTTTTCAAACACGCTCTAGAGCGCTCAGCCGAACGCCAGGCTTCCTGCCTGAAATACAGCCACCGCCGCCGCCCATGCAATCATCAGCTCTAATAATACCATACCAACCGTCCAAAGGAAAGAGTCGGATTCCTTACAGATAACGCTCAGAGCGGCCATGCACGGCGGATAAAACAGACAGAACACCATCAGCGCACAGGCGTTCGCCGCCCCGAAACCTGTCTCTCTCAGAGCAGACGCCAGCCTGACCGCCCTGCCTCCCCCTGCCGCGGCTATATCCGGAATGCCGTAAAGAACAAAAAAGCTGGACACCACTACCTCCTTGGCTGTCAGACCCGACAGCAGCGCAACCGCTGTCTGCCAGCTTCCCAGACCGGCCGGGCGAAGCAAGGGGGCCATCCACCCGCCAAGAACCGCGCCAAAGCTCTCCGACAGCTCTGTGCAGAACCCGGCCCGCCCTGTGTGCAGGAGTATCCACATGAGAACCGAGGCAGAACATATGACAGTCCCTGCCTTTACGAGATACTCCTTTTCCCGTTCCCACACAGAAGAGAGAATCGTCCTGCCATCCGGAAGGCGGTATTCCGGGAGCTCAATTAAAAGGAACCCGCTGCCCTCCTGATTCTTTCCCGGATTAGCCGCCCGCAGCGCAGCGCCGGCCATCACCGCCGCAGTCACGCCCGCTGTATAAAGCAGGATTGCAGCCGCAGCCGCATACTCCGGAAAAAACATGCCGGAAAACAGGATATAGATCGGAAGCTTTGCCGAGCAGGACATAAACGGCGTCATCAGGATAGTTCTTCTCTTATCCTTTACGGTTTCAAGCGTCCTGCTGGCCATGACAGCCGGAACGCTGCAGCCAAAGCCTAACAGAAGCGGCAGAAACGCGCGCCCTGAAAGCCCTGCCGCTCCCATTATCTCGTTCATGACATAAGCCGCGCGAGCCATATAACCGCTGTCTTCAAGCACAGCCAGAGCCAGAAACAGGATAAAGAGATTCGGAAAAAAAGTCAGCACGCCCCCTACTCCGGCCACAATCCCATCCACGATAAGGGAAAGAAACCAGTCCGGGGAATGCGCCTTTATGAGCACCGACCTTAATCCCCCTGAAACAAAGGTCAGACCGGAGTCCAGAAAACCGTGCAGAGCGTCTCCCACATAAAATGTGAGAAAAAATACCACAGCCATAATCAACAAAAAAGCCGGAATGCCCCATACAGGATGCGTCAATACCCTGTCCGCTGAAAATGTACGGGCAGCCCTGTCACGGGCCGTCTTCCCGATCTGCACAACGCATTCTGACAAAATCTCTTCAATGTAACCATACCCGTCTCCGGCAAAAAACGCAGCATCCTCTGGTTCTGCCTGTCTTTCTGGTTTGGCCTGTCTTCCTGCTTTTGCCGCCGCGACAGCTTCTTTAAGAAGGCGATCGATCCCGTCTCTTTTCCGGGCGGATACCGGGATCACCGGTATACCTCCAAGCATCCGGGACAGACTGTCGGTCCGTATCGCGATCCCTTTCCTCTTTGCCGCATCCATCATATTAAGCGCTAACAGAACCGGCTGACGGCAGCGCAGAAGCTGAAGCGTCAGGAAAAGGCTGCGCTCCAGACAAGAAGCGTCCGCTACATTGACAATCAGATGAAGTCCCGGATCCTCCAGGCACGCCTTTGTAATTCTCTCCTCCATGGTGTAGGATGACAGGCTGTAAATCCCCGGAAGATCCACAATGTGAACCGCCCTGCCTTTGTAATACGCTATGCCCTCCATCCGCTCCACCGTAACGCCAGGCCAGTTGGCCGTCTTCAGCCGTTCCCCGGTCAGGGCATTAAAAAGCGTGGTCTTTCCGCAGTTCGGATTGCCGGCAAGCCCGATTGTCAGGCTGTCGGCCGGCTGCCCGGTTCCCCCGCCGCCCTGCTCTGTGTACCCGCACCTTTCGCAGCCCCTTTTGCATCGCCTTCTCCCCATGGATCGTAAGCCTCCCTGATTTCGATTCCGTCTGCAATCTTTCGTCCCATGGCAAGCCTTGTTCCTCTCAGGAGAATAATCAGCGCGCCGCTCCTTTTCTTTGTCACAATCTCAACTCGGGTGTACGGATAAATCCCCAGGGCTTTTAGCCGTCCTCTCAGAGCTCCCTCTGCAAAAAGGTCCGCAATCTCATACGGCGTCCCGGGTACGCCTTGACAAAGCCTCAAAAAAGTGTTATTCCTCCTCCATATCCAACAGCATCTTTTTCAGCTCCACCATCCGGTCGCGCAGCGCTGCCGCTTCCTCAAAATTCAGCTCCGCCGCCGCCTGATGCATCTTCCTTGTTAATTCCTTCACAAGCTTTTCCAGCTCCTGGCGATCCATGGACTCCGGATCCTTTGTGACCTCGTTTGTAATATTCTCCACTGCCTGTGAGATCGCAATCAGATCCCGCACCGCTTTCTTAATCGTGGTCGGCGTTATGTGATGAAGCTCATTGTACTCGGTCTGAATCTTCCGCCTTCTCTCCGTCTCCTCGATTGCGGAGCGCATGGAATCCGTAATGCTGTCCGCATACATAATCACATGGCCCTCTGCATTTCTGGCCGCGCGCCCCACGGTCTGGATCAGGGATGTCTCCGATCGCAGAAAGCCCTCCTTATCCGCGTCGAGAATCGCCACCAACGAAATCTCCGGGATATCCAGGCCCTCTCTTAAAAGGTTGATCCCCACCAGAACATCAAACACATTCAACCGCATATCCCGGATAATCTCCGCGCGCTCTAAGGTATCGATATCCGAGTGGAGATACTTGACACGGATCCCCACCTCGCGCATGTAGTCCGTGAGATCCTCTGCCATCCGCTTGGTCAGGGTCGTGACCAGTACCTTAAAGCCCTTTTCCACCTCCTGATTTACCGAAGATATCAGATCGTCAATCTGCCCCTCCACAGGACGCACCTCTATCGGCGGATCCAGGAGTCCGGTGGGCCGGATGATCTGTTCAGTCCGCATCATCTCATGATCCGCCTCATAGACAGACGGCGTGGCGGAAACGAACAGCATCTGGTCAATCTTACTCTCGAATTCACCGAAATTCAGAGGGCGGTTGTCAAGCGCGGACGGAAGGCGGAAGCCGTATTCCACAAGCGTCTTTTTCCTCGAACGGTCGCCTGCATACATCCCCCGCACCTGCGGCAGGGTAATATGGGACTCATCAATAATGATCAGGAATTCCTCCGGGAAATAATCGATCAGCGTGCAGGGCGGTTCCCCGGCCTTTGAGCCCACCAGATGCCTGGAATAATTCTCAATCCCGGAGCAAAAGCCCGTCTCGCGCATCATTTCCACGTCAAAATTCGTCCGCTCCGAGATCCGCTGCGCCTCCAGCAGCTTATCCTCGCTTTTAAAATAAGCGACCTGCTCCTTCATCTCCTCCAGAATATTCCTGGCCGCCGCCTCCATCTTCTCCTTGGACACCACATAATGCGATGCGGGATAAATCGCCACATGACCTAACTGGGCCTTAATCTCCCCAGTCAGCGTGTCAATCTCCGCTATCCGATCCACCTCGTCCCCGAAAAACTCCACCCGGTAGGCGTCGCCTCCGGAATAAGCCGGAAAAATCTCCAGCACATCCCCGCGCACGCGGAAGCACCCGCGTTTAAAATCCATGTCATTTCGCGTGTACTGAATATCGATCAGCTTGTGGATCACCTCATCCCGATCCTTCACCATGCCGGGCCGGAGGGAAATCACCATTTCCTTATAATCAATCGGGCTTCCCAACCCGTAAATGCAGGACACGGATGCCACGATGATCACGTCGCTGCGCTCTGACAGAGCCGCCGTCGCGGAATGGCGCAGCTTGTCGATCTCGTCATTGATGGAGGAATCCTTTTCAATATATGTGTCAGTGGACGGGACATATGCCTCGGGTTGGTAGTAGTCGTAGTAGGACACAAAGTACTCTACCGCGTTACTCGGAAAATACTCTTTGAACTCGCCATAGAGCTGGGCCGCTAATGTCTTATTGTGCGCTATTACCAAAGTCGGCTTGTTAAGCTGTGCGATCACATTGGCCATGGTAAAGGTCTTGCCGGAGCCCGTAACACCCAGTAAAGTCTGGAATTGGTTGCCTTCCCGGAACCCATTGACCAGGGCTTCTATGGCCTGGGGCTGGTCGCCGGTGGGCTTGTATTCGCTGTGAAGTTCGAACATTTTTTGTGCAGTTTGCACAAATACCACCTCCAAAATTCATCGTAAAAAAAGATGCGTATATGCCACAAATTCGTCAAGGAACTTTTCATTTTCGTCATGGCATTTACTCACATCGGAGGAAAAAAAGCCCTTGACGAATCCCGTTCACAATTTGCTGTTTTTGCAACTCAGCGCACCTCCGTAATTCTATACGGACGTGGCAGCACTAAAGAGCTTTTTTATCTTACCACAAATCATTAAATTTGTATAGATGCAAAATCGAACTTTTGTTCTTTTCGTCTTTTCTGTCATACTGCATCCGGAAGAAATTCGGTTACGTCTACTACAATCTCCAACAATTCCTTTTTAAAGATTTCTGTTTCTTCCGGGTTTGGTAATACTTCTTTCATATACGCTTCTATTTCCGGCGCTCCATCCGCTATGATGCCTCTGTTATCTGCATAAACATCCATTGTTATGATTTCTTTGGCATGTCCCATGAGCCTTGATACTGCCTTTGGATTAAAAGACTCTTTTAACAGAAGCGTACAGTATGTGCTGCGCTATCGCGCCAGCGGATATCCGGTAAACCGTTTTCGGCAAGAAGCTGCTTATAATACCTGCAATGGAACCCTTTGCCCTTGCCCTGCCAAGTGTGGAACAACAGATATAGCCCAGATCCTGAAACCCTCTCTTTCTGCCGTTTCTGTTTTTCTCATACACCTGCCGTTCCTTTAAGATTGCCTCAAAGACATAATCAGGAATCGGAATCTCTCTGTAACTGGATTTTGTCTTCAATCCTACTTCCTGTTTCGTAAATGTTTTCGGGGCAAAGTCCTCTTTTACTGCGTTATGTACTCTCCCTAACTGACGTTCCACTTATAAGGTATGGTTGATATAATCTACGTCCGAATACTTTACCCCATTGATCTCGGATCTGCGGAGCCCCATAAGCACATTGAACATCTCCTGCATATGGGTGTCTCAATCCATGAACAATCACAGCCATACGGCTTGACCACCGGCTCTGCCGGTGGTCTGGATAAGCCCCTCCAGGGCATTTTTCGGTACCGCCTATAGGCAGTATTTTTTCTAACCTATGGTGCCTGGCAGCCTCTTAAAAGAGGTGCTTATCCTTCTATCCTGCTGCATTCTTCTTGTTCTTCTATATATTTCTTTATCATATCTTCATTCACTTGCCCAATTGTCTCCGCATAGTATCCTCTTGCCCAGAAATGTCTTCCATATTTGTCCCTGTATTCCGGATGTCTGTCAAATATCATAAGCGCGCTCTTACCTTTTAGCTTTGACATTACATCCGATATGCTCATTTTGGGTGGTATTGATACATAAAGATGTACATGGTTCGGGCATATCCCGCCCTTTATCAGATGGATCCCTGTAATTTTACATACGGTGGATATAATTTCTCCCACTTCTTTTCCAATCTTCCCATACATTACTTTCCTTCGGTATTTTGGAATAAAAACTATATGGTACGTGCAATTATACTTCGTATGTGCTAAAATCTGATTATCCATTATGGATACCTCCTGTTTATCATAGATTAGGTTGCCCAGACCCAAATCTATGATAACATGGAGGTTTTATTTTTGATACTTTAGGTAACGCTACTGCTTACTCCGTTCACCCCAGCTCTGCTGGGGGCTTAATGGATTTTCAGTTACTATTTTATAATGCCCCCCGCTTTTTGTCTCGACTTTTTTTGCTGTTTTCCGATTCTTTAGGGAAACGCTGATTTTATCAGCGCTTCCAGATAATTTTCCCTTTGTATAAATAGGAAAGCGCCTCGTCACTGTAACGGCTCCCGCCGCATGCCTCGCAGGCGGTCGTCACCGGGTCCATGAAGACCAGCTCGGTGGTGACAGCCCCCGTCCTTTGCAGACCGGGCAGGCGCCTTTGCTGTTAAAGGAAAACAGGGCGGCGCTCTCGTCGTTTTCTTTGGCCATCTGTTTCCGGATATCATCGAAAAATCCCAGGAATGTGGCCGGGGTGGAACGCCCGGCAGCTGTCACCGTGGACTGGTCCGCCAGGATGACCTGTTCCGGATACTGCCCGGCAAACACGTCCCGGATCAGAGAGCTTTTCCCGGAACCGGCCACACCGGTCACCGCAGTCAGCACATGCAGGGGGATATCGACGGAAACCTGTTTCAGATTGTGCAGGCTGGCATGTTTGACAGGCAGGAACCCTTTGGGTTTCCTTGGCTCCGCCTTAAAGGGTATCTGCATCTCCATGGCCTTCCCGGTTAATGTGCCGGAGCCAAGGAGCCCCTGATAGCTGCCCTGATAAAGAAAAAACCGGATCAGCCAACTGATATATGGCTGATCCGCCTGATAACATTAAAATATTTTACATCATTGTATCATCCCTGAGAACTTCTGCCAAACTGATTTTGCGCACATTCCGCCACGCAAGATAATATGCCAGCGCTACACAGCCCAAAATAGCCAACATGAACAGGGAAATGGGGAGCCATGGTGCTTCTGCCATAAATACCTCCACTTCAAGATAGCTGGCCTTCAGCATATACGCCACTGCAATCATTACAAGGGGAAGGCTGATTAAAACCGGTCTGCCGGCTATCACCAGTGCTTCCGTGCAGAACATTTTCCTAAGTTCCTTCGGCGTCATTCCAACCGACATATATCTTGCAAATTCCCTTTTTCTCTGACGGACAAAGCCCAGCGTGTTGGAAAATACATTACCGATGCCGATAATCGCAAGCAGGATACAAAAGCCTCCAAATATCGCCATCATTCCCTGTATCTGCTTATTGTTTGTTTCATATTCCTGAATGCGGTTTTCAGATTCTATAGTATATTTCCCGCTGAGGATCTGGCCAAGTTCATCCTGAAGCATATTCAGTTCTTCCAATGACGCATTTTCTTTCCCCTGGATGCGGATATAACTGTCTTCCTCCGCGCCTCCTATCTGTCCCCCGATCTCCATCCATAAAGATACCGGAATAAAATGCACCAGTTCGTAATAATTAAGCGTTGCGTATTCCTCCCGTAAAACAGGGACTTTTTCGGTATAAGCCAGGACTGGTATCTCGGCTGTCACCTGTTCATTCCCTGACTGTCTCAAGATACTTGCAGCGTCTTCCCCTGCGCCCGGCTCTTTTATATAAGGCATAAAATCCGGATGCCTGAAATCCGGATTTGTCACATCCCGGATCTGATTTAAGATCACTGCCCCATGAAGCTGCGGCGTAATCTCAATCTGTTCACAATAAGCCAGAAAGCTGTTATCGTCCAGTATGATGACCGGCGCATCCACCAGCCAGCCGCCATCCACCTGTGTTGCATAATTACTGGGCGCATTGGAAAATCCGCCGAAGGATTTCATCTCTTCGCCCATTTCTTCCTCTGTAATGACCCGCTTCGCCATCGCCTTCTGATATATAACAGCGCTTTCCAGTCCGTCAATCCCCTGAATACGTTCTGTTTCTTCAAAAGCATCCGCATCCGTGTCTTTCACAGTAACCATCACATCCCATACTCCCTGATACCGTTCAAAATAGGTCTCCCTTGTGCTGATCCCGGAAAGGGCAAAAAAGCACTGCATCACAGTAAACGCCATAAACGCAGAGATAAAGGATAAAGATGACGTCCGCAGGGCTTTTCTCTGCGCCTTTAACGCATTGCCGGCCAGCTCCCCTTCCACTCCGAACAGCAGCGAAAGGAAATGAGAATTTTTCCGGCGCTTTAACTGCAGTTCGCCGGTATTTCTGATTGCCTGAAGCGGTGTCAGCTTACTTAATTTTCTGGCCGGCAGCCATGCGGAAATCCATATGGTGAGTGCGCTCACAATCAATGTCAATACCAGTACCAGCGGGTGATAGCCAAAAACCGATTTATGCCGTCCCGGAATGTCGCTTCCCAGCAGGACATTTACCATCTGCAAAAGTCCCATACTGCCTGCAATACCTGACAGATTTCCCAAAATAAGCGGTATTGCGCTGAGCGCAGCCGCTTCCTGTAAAAGGCATGTCCTGATCTGCTTTGGCGTGGCCCCGATACTGGAAAAAATACCAAACTGATGAATCCGTGCGTTCATGGATACCGCAAAGGAATTGTGGATGATCACAATCAGTGAGAATGAGGCCGCAAGCGTGATCAAGATAAATATCGGAAACAGAAGCCTCGGAGCCGTGTCACTGGAATCCCTGATCAGGTACATTGCCAGGAGTTCATAATGATAAACGATTTTTTCCGGCGCAGCCCCTATCTGCTGTGCGATATGGGGCGTGTCTGAAAAAACGGAACCCATATCACCAAAGTAAATATCCAATACTGTTTCTGCACTGTCAGATTCTTTTTCATTTACCACGGCATCTTTCACATGTGCAAAATTTTTTACGGTTTCCATGTCCTTTTCTGTAAATTCCCCGGAAATCCGGCTGTGCCAGCCGCCTTCCTCCTGTTCAATCCGTTCCACCTCGTATTTCCATGCATTATAAAACAACCCGCACAACAGGGATAAGAGCAAAGCGGAAATAAATGCAGCGATCATGACGGACTGGCTGGAGGAACGGTTATTTTTTATATAACCCGCTGAATAATCTTTCCACATATCCATTACCTCCTCCGTTCATCACTGATAATGCAGCCGTCTTCCACCGTTATAATACGCTCTGCTTCCAAGGCAACCTTTTCATCATGGGTGATCAGTAAAATGGTCTGCTCCAGATTGCGGTTAGAAAGTTTCAGCATGTCGATAATCTCTTTGGAATTTTTCTGATCCAGGTTCCCGGTAGGCTCGTCTGCCAGAAGCAGGGCCGGACGGTAGATCAGGGAACGGGCAATCGCTACCCTCTGCTGCTGGCCGCCGGATAACTGGTTCGGCAAAGCGTCAAGCCTGTCCGCAATACCAAGGGAATTTACTATCTTCTCAAAATATTCCTGATTAGGCTTTTTCTTATCCAGGGCAAGAGGCATGAGGATATTCTTCCGCACTGTCAGTGTTGGGATAAGGTTATAAAACTGATATACAAGCCCCACTTTCCTGCGCCTAAAAATTGCCGCCTCTGTCCGGTTCAGTTTGGAAAGATCGGTTCCATCTATCATAACCTTCCCCTCTGTGGGCTTATCCACGCTGCCGAGAATGTGCAGCAGGGTTGATTTTCCTGAACCGGATGCCCCGATAATTGCCACAAATTCCCCCTTGCTGACGGACAGCTCGATCCCGTTAAGGGCTGTCACCTGATTTCCACCGGATCCATATACCTTCTTTACTCCCTCACATTTCAAAATTTCCATTTTTGGTTTTCTCCTTTCATCTGCCCCATGGGCTTTTACAATAATCAGTTTAGCAAATGAAAGTTACAACTCAGTGACTGTAAAAGCGGATTTCAAAAAGAGCACCGCCTTCCGGTTTATTTTTTGCCCGTATGGTTCCATTCTGGCGTTCAATCATCTCCTTTGACAGAGCTAACCCGATTCCGATACCGCCCTCACATGCGTTTTCCCCCCGGTAAAACCGCTCAAAGAGATGGGGAATGTCCTCTTTTGCAAATCCTTCCCCATCGTCCCAGATCAGGATTTCTGTATAGAGTGGATTCTGCGCATAGGAACAGTGAACCGTTCCACCAGGACTGTGCTCCATACAGTTTTTCATCAGATTCATCACCGCCTCCATGGTCCAGTCCAGATCTGCAGTCACCAGCATTTCCCCCTGCTCCGGTATATCAACGGCAGCGCGGGAACTCACAAACAACTCCTGCAGGTTATCCGCCGCAAGGACAAGAAGCGTAAAGACATCTACCTCATCCCTCTGTAAACGTAAGGTTCCGGCATCAATCCTGGAAAGGAGCAGCAGCGCATCTTCAAGATGTGTCAGCCGTAAAAGCTGTTTCTCTATCTGTTCCAGATGTTTATGATCCATGTTCTGTTTCATCATCTGGACAGAAAGGGAAATGGCCGTGATTGGCGTTTTGAGCTGGTGGGCAATATTGGACAGGTTTTCAGCAAAATCGTTCTTTGCCTGTATTGCCTTGTCCTTCGTCTGATAAAGAAATGTCACTGTCTTATAGATCTCGTCTTCCAGTTTTGAAAAATCATCCTCCCCCGAAGCGGATAAAATGGCAGCCCTGCCGGTATTTACCTGTTCCAGATACTCCGCCAGATTCCGGATCCGTATAGCTTCCCTTTTATTCCGATACAGAAAGGTAACGATAAACAGCAGGATTCCTGTCAGAAAACCTGCTGCGACAAACAAAATATTCTGCCGGGATGTGGCGCCTGAAAAATCAGAGATGCGGTATCCCAATGCAGACAGCACATCTTCCTCCGCCACACCGTCAGGATTTCCTCCCGTATATTCCTTTAATGCCGCAGAAATGATAATTTTTGTCTCCGGTTCCTCTTCCACCACTTCGCCGCAGATTACATTCAGCAGTTCAAACTGGAGCCGGCTGTAATGGTAAGAAGCAAGCAGGACAGAAACTGCCGCAGCAGCCAGGCTGGTGGACAGAACAAATCCAAAAGTGACCAGTATATTTTTCCGTCCGCTCATAGGGTATCCTCCATACGGTAGCCTACGCTTCTGACGGTTTTCAGGCACTCCGGCTGATGAAGCCTGTCTCTCAAGCGTTTCATGGTAACTGTTAATGTATTATTGTTCACATAATTTCCGTTTGCATCCCATACCTGTTCCAGTATCCTTTCCCTGGTAACTGTCTTTCCCTTATTCTGCATCAGACACAAAAGAAGCTGATACTCTGCCTCGCTTAACGGTATTTCCTCCAAATCACAGGAAACCGTGTGACGGTTTAAGTCCATCCGGATCCGGTCACAGGAAAGATATTGTTCTGCCACGTTACCGGTTCTGCGGAGTAATGCCAGAATCCGCGAATACAGCACTTCCAGTTCAAAAGGCTTCACTATATAATCATCCGCACCATACCCAAAGCCTGAAACAATATCCGCGCAGTCTCCCCGGACAGTCAGAAAAATAATGGGCAGCTCTTTCCAGTTCCTGCGGATCCACCGGCACAAACTGTCCCCATGTCCATCCGGCATGTTCCAGTCCAGCAAAACAAGGGTCGGGACATGCTCCTTTAACGCCTGCCCTGCCTGCGCAAGCGTTTCACAGACCGTTACCTTAAAATTCTTCTGTTCCAGATATTCTTTTACAATCCATGCAACACCCGGATCATCCTCAATATAATACAGATCAACCATGTCACTCCCCAGTCCTTTCTTCTTTACCTTTTTCAATGACATCACCTGCAGTAAAGCGGCTCATTGGCCCAGGAAGTCCGCCCTTGCAGGCAGGCGGACTTCCTGTAACTTATATTTTACCAGATAAAAGTGACAATTGAATGACTGATTGATCTCCTGCCGCCACAAAAGCCGACAATCCCTGATTTTTTCAACATGAGGCCGCGATGGAGGACAGACTTCCAAAGAGGAACCCCACCACCACTTTCTGCAAAATGTACTGGCTGGGCGTCACAGGCAGGATCTCGTTGACAAAGGCCACTCCATCCTCCTTTTCGGAGATGATGTTCACGGCGTTGAACGTACAGCCCATGAACATAGCCGCAATCAGTACAGCAGGGATAAAGATGCCCTCCAAAAGATAGGAGATCAGATGGCGTTTCTGCGGTTCATCCAGGATGGAGACTGCCTGGCGCTGGAAACGGGTACGGAACCATGCAGTCAGTTCTGGCAGACGCCGTCCACCCAGTTTCCGTACTTTTCACTCCCGTCCGCATAATACATCGTGCCCACGCCGTTCTGTTTGTCCTCTCTCCACTCCCCCTCATACCGGTCTCCGTTCAGATAATACATAACGCCATACCCGCACTTTACATTGTCTCTGTACTCGCCAAAGTAACAATTCCCGTCTCTTCCGCTCCAGACGCCTTTGCCGTTTCTCTGCCCGTTTTCCCACTCTCCGCTGTACACAGAATCCCAGCAGTGCATGACGCCGGTTCCGCTTTGCTTCCTCTCCACATATTCTCCTGTGTAAAAACCTCCCCCTGTATAATACCCCGCGCCTTGTCCTGTCAGATTATTATTTTTCCATTCGCCGGCATACCAGTCTCCTGACGGAAAATAGCAGGCGCCGCTTCCTTCCCGCTGCCCGTTTTGTACGCTGCCCACATAAATGCCTCCGTCATTGTAAAACCTTGTCCCGCTTCCGGTCGGCCCGCCGTTTTGAAATTCGCCGATATACATGGAATTATTTTTATAAACCAAAATTCCATTGCCGGATAAAAGGCCGTCCTTTTGCGTTCCTGTCAGACTGCTTCCGTCAGCATCCTCCCATGTCCGGACATTTTCGTCGGCAAATATTCCCACGGGTCCGTCAGACGTTTCGAGCATCTCCCCATCCTTCCAGACTCCTGATTCGCACCTCCCGTCTTTATAATAAAGCGTCCCCCGTTTCATATCCCCTTCCCACACGCCTGTAAAATACCAGCGCTTCGCCCCGTCATCAGGGGCGTACCACATTATTCCTGTCCCCTGGTAATCGTTATCTTTCCACTCTCCCTCATAGCGGGCTCCGCTTGAAAAATAAAATGTCCCTGTCCCATTTCTTTTCCCATTGGAAAATTCGCCCTGGTACCAATTATCGTATTCTTTATAATAAAAGACGCCTTTCCCTTCCATGTACCCGTTCTTCCATTCTCCGTCATAGCGGTCGCCGTTGCCGTAATAACAGATTCCGTTCCCGTCCCTTTTGCCGTTTTTAAAATCGCCAAGATACGTGTCATTGCCGCCTACTGAGCGGCCATACCCCTCGATCAGGCCATTCACCTCATTTCCGGTAAACCCGGTTCCATCGGCGGAATTCCATGTATGCAGATTATCAATCATTTTTACAACCAATTCGTCATTGCGCCAGATTCCCGTCAGGACAGAGCCGTCCCGACAGGTCATCGTCCCTTTTCCGTTCAGCGCGCCGTCCGCCCACTTTGCTTCCAGTTTATCGCCGTTTTTCCAGTAGTAGACGCCGTCTCCATCCGGTCTGTCAGCTCTGAATTCTCCCTCATATCTGCCGCCTTCCGCATAGGACAGGATCCCTGCGCCATCCTTTAAACCGCTCTTCCAGTCGCCGACATACTCAGAGCCGTCTGTGTAATTGCAGGTTCCCTTGCCGTTTGGCTGGCCATTTTCTGTTTCTCCGACGTAACGATCGCCGTTCTCATAATAAATGACCGAATCCGTCTCTTCACCGGAAGGCGCCTGCGATGATCCCTCTGTTGGGGCGGGCGGAAACCGGGTCGGATCATCTCCCGTCGGGCCGGGATCCGGAGGCTGGGTACTCAGAAACGACACCGCGCTTGCCACGCAAAACACGGTCAGCATGACAGCGGCGATGCGCACATCCGCTTTACGGAGCATTCCCTGTGCAGCGCCATCCGTCTCTGAACCTGCAGGGCCGCCCTTTTTCCCGGCCTTATGTTCTTTTCTCTTTGACATATAATTCAGTATTAGCCCGGAAATCACAGACGCCAAAACAGGGAATATCAGGTTATCTAAAACATTATTCATCAATATCTCCCCCTCATCTGACTGTTTTTTTCATTATAGACGAAAAATCAGCAAAAGATAAGGCGATATAACGCCATGCGCGCCGTGTGCCGCCGCTGCCGTGTGCGATAAGCAAACCGCTTAAGCCGTACAGTCAGCGCTGCAAGTGCGCAGACCTGTCCGCACAGTCACAAAATACGGGCATCTCCACCACCCGCGTCGCGATCCTCTCCTGAAAGCGGATATCGTGATCCACCAGTATCATGGTCGGGCTGTACGCAAGCAGCAGCTCTTCAATCTGCATTCTGGAAAAAACATCGATATAATTGAGCGGTTCGTCCCAGATATACAGGTGGGCGGGCGTCATCAGGCTGGCCGCTATCAGGACCTTTTTCTTCTGTCCCTCGGAAAAGTTCTCCATAGGTTTGGAAAACTGCGCGCGATCCATATCGAGCTGGCGCAATAGCGCGCAGAACAGGCTTTCGTCCAGCCCGCGTTCGCTGCTAAACTGCCTGACGCTGCCTCTCAGAAATCCCGTATCCTGACTGACATACGAAACCGTAAGCCCTGAGCCTGCCTGGATCTCCCCGGCTGCGATCACAAGGCCCCCGGACGGGGCTGTAAGCCCTCCGGATGCGGCCGCGGACTGCCCGGATGAAGTCTCCGTTCCATTTTCAGCGGGCGCATGCACGGCCTCCAGAATCGCGCGGATCCATGTCGATTTCCCGCAGCCGTTTTTCCCGTGCAGGAATACGCGTTCTCCCTGATTCAGCTCAAACGAAAAGTCCTTTAGAACAGCCGACCCGGCCGCCTGCCCCTCGTAGCCAATCGTCATATTTCTGGCATAGATCAGCCGTTCCTTGTGGTACGCGAGCGGCCTTAGCTGCAGCGAAACCGGCTCTTCGATGTCTTCCAGCAGGCCCTCCTTTGCCTCAATCTCCCGCTCCATCCGCCTTTCATACTGCTTTACCCGTTTCTGCATCTTCTTGGCCTTTGCGCCGAACCAGGGCCTGAACGGCCGGTCGGGCTCTTTTACCGGGTCATAGCCGATCTTCCTGTCCTCGCTTTTCTGCGCCCACTGTCTGCTCCTGTCCGCCGACTTTTTTAAGGACGCAATCTCCCTGGCATGCTTTTCGTTTTCCATCCTGGCAAAATGATCGCGGCGGTTTTTATTCTCCTGCCAGCTTGAAAAATTCCCGCTCTGCACCTCAATCGAGCGGCGGTTGAGCACAAGCGCGTGATCAATGCAGGCGTCCAGCAGATCCCGGTCATGGGACACGAGGATAAAGCCCTTTTTACTGTTCAGATACTGCTTGACCGTCTCCCGCGAATCCTGATCCAGGTGGTTGGTCGGTTCGTCAATCAGCAGGAAATCCTGATCCCCTGAAAATAAGACGGCCAGCAGCGCCTTTGTCCTCTCTCCGTGGCTTAAGGTCTTAAACGGGCGGTACAGCAGATCCGCCTGGGCCGAAAGCTTTGAAAGCTCGCATATCACCCGCCACTCCTCGCACCCCGGCTTTAATTCCTCTGCAAAATCCGAAACGCAGCGGCCCTCCATCTCCTCTGAAATCCGGTACGGGAAATAGTCAAACCCACGCGGGGCAGAGATCGTTCCCTTATATGCATGTTTTCCAAGAAGCAGTTGTAAAAATGTCGTCTTCCCTCTGCCGTTTCTGCCGATAAACCCAAGCTTCCAGTTCGTGTCAATGGAAAACGATACGTCCTCGAAAATATTGTCAAAGCTTCCCTCATAGCAAAATGTGAGGTTTGCAACCTGTATCTGTGCCATATACATCCCTCCAGTCTCAATATCCGCGGCGGCTTACGTTAAAGAACTGCCGTTAAGCCGGAGCGCGTAAAAACCGGTGGCTGCCAAAAGGGCGCAGGTGTTTCATCCCCACATTTTCTGTGCGCACTATATCTGCACACAAAAAAGAGAGGGAGGGACGAGAACCCAACCCACTTTTGACGCCACAAACAACAGCGGCAAATGCCCGCTGCAAGCTGTCATGCATCAAAAGTAAGTTATTTTCTCATCCTTTCACCTCTCTTCGTTTTTTCTGTGTATCAGCATATCACAAATGGATTTTGGAATCAAGTGTTTTTTATTATGCAGGGTTTATTTGAAGGATCCCATTGCAAGGTTCCATATCCATCCCCCGCTTCCGGCAGCACTCCGCCGGTGAATTACCGGTCCCTCATTAACGCGCAGCCCCAGACCTCTCCGGCCGCCCCCGGTGCAGCGCCAAAAGCCCGCCTCCGTACAGCGCGCTCAAGATCCCCGCCTGAATCATTACATACAAAAATTCCGTCGGCAGGGCGCCCTGAAGCCCTTCCAGATACGGCTCCAGCCTGCGCAGGATCCCGATGGCAACTGCCAGACACAGGGCCGGCTTCATCAGCATAGAGCCCAGGTTCAGCCGCACCGGGACCGCGCCGGACAGGGTGTGGATATGCAGGAATGCCAGTACCAGCTCGCTGAGCAAAAGTCCGCCCAGGTATGCGTAGATCCCGTACGACGGAATCCAGAACACGACCGAGGACAGGGTGATCAGCATGGAAATGGCGGTATGTAAGAATACGCTCGACGTTTTTCCCAGCCCGTTTAAGATACTGCCCATGGTGGTGGACAGATACATAAAGGGGCACAGCCAGGCCAGAACCGTGATAAAGGATCCGGCCTCCTCATTGCGGTACACGGTCTGCCCCAGCGCGTCGCCAAACAGGGTAAAGACGCCGATGCAGAGGATCCCCATATACAGGCTGTAGCGCAGCGCCATGGCGATCGTCCGCTGAATCCGGCCCTGGTTCCCCAATGCCTGCGCCTCTGACACGGTCGGGAGGAGAATGACAGCCAGCGAATTCGTGATCGCAGAGGGAAACAGGATAAAGGGCAGCGCCATTCCGGTCAGAACCCCGTAAAGGCTTAAGGACTCCGAATTGCCAAGGCCAAAGGCCATGAGCTTATTGGGCACAAATATCGCTTCCAGGCTCTGTAAGCAGTTTAAAATCAGGCGGTTTCCCATCAGGGGAAGCGCCATGGCCATCAACGGGCCTGCAATCGAAAAAAAGGACGGCCTGTGGATCGCCTTTTTCCCCATTCTCTCTTCCTGCAACGCCTCGTCTTCTTCTCCGTCCCCGCTCTCTTCACTTCTTTTTTTCTTTCCGCCAGTCGAAATGCTGTAAAACAGGAAGCTGAAAACCGCTGACCCGGCCTCCCCGATCAGCATCCCCCACACAGCCAGGGATACGGAAATCGGGCGCTTATTGACCGCCGCCACATGCGCAATCAAAAAAACGGCCCCAATCCGGATCAACTGCTCGATCAACTGGGAAAAGGCGGGAACCGCTGTCTTTTTCAGCCCGTAGTAATACCCGCAGATGCAGGCATGGATCGCGGAAAATGGTATCGAGAGCGCCATGACCGGGAGAAGCGGCGCGCAGCGCGGCTCTAAGAGAACATATCGGGCCAGAGGCTCTGCCGCGGCGTATATGGCGCCCATAAGGCTGAGCGAAAGACAGAGTGAAATCGCAAGCCCTGTCCGGAATGCGCTTCTCCCCTTTTTCACGTCAGCAGAGGCCATGCGGGAAATGGAGGTCTGAATCGGCCCGCAGCAGATGGCAAATGCGATTCCGTGAATGGGGAAAATCATCTGGTAGATGCCAAGCCCCTCGGCCCCAATTGTCCGGGATAAAAAAATACGGTAAAAAAAGCCAAGAATCCGGCTAACGAATCCGGCCGCTGTGAGGAGGAGCGTGCCGGCAAGCAGGGGATTTCGTTTCATAGATACTCCGTCATGGATCTTTCAAATCATTATATTCGACAAAGGCCATGCGGTATGCATCATTCTCCGCATAAAAGCGGTTCCTGCGTAATCATTTCTTAAGTATTTTACATGGGAAATGAAAGTAGCTTTGCCTCCCCCTTTGTGTTATACTTTCTCCAAAGGAGGAGATTACCATGTTGGAAACCGTCGTACTTCTGGCCTTTGTGGGCGCGCTGGCGATCTGTGTCGCTTCCGGCGCTTCGGTGCTCTATGCGCTGGCGGCCGGATACCTGATCTTCTGCGCCTACGGACTTAAAAAGGGCCATTCGGCCCGCTCGCTTTTGTCCATGTCCCTCGCCGGCATACGCACCGTGAAGAATATCCTGATGATTTTCGGCCTGATCGGGCTCATCACCGCCCTGTGGCGGGGCGCCGGAACGATTCCTGTGATCGTATGCTACAGCGCCCGGCTCGTGTATCCGCCGGCTTTTCTGGTCATCGCATTTCTTCTCAATTGTATGGTGTCCATATTGACCGGAACTTCCTTCGGGACGGCGGCCACCATGGGGGTGGTGACCATGGCCATGGCAAAGGCTCTGAATATCGGGTCGTTTTGGGTGGGCGGCGCGATCCTGTCCGGCGTCTATTTCGGCGACCGCTGTTCCCCTGTCTCCTCGAGCGCCAATCTCATCTGCGAGCTGACAGGAACCGACATTTTTCGCAACATAAGGGAAATGGTAAAGACCTCCGTCATACCGTTTCTCATCACCTGTGCGATCTATTACGCGGCCGGCCGGTCCATGGCCGCCGGGGGCGCACAGATGGATGTGGAGAGTCTCTTTTCACAGAGCTTTCGTCTCCACTTTATCGCTGTGCTCCCGGCCCTGGCCATCCTCGTCCTGTCCGCTTTGAAGGTAAAGGTCAAACGGACCATGCTGGTGAGCGTCATCCTGGCCTTCTTTCTGTGCATCTTTTTGCAGGGCCTTACCATCGCGGAAATTGCCCGCATGATGATTTTCGGCTATAAGGCCCAGGATCCCGCCCTGGCGGCCATGATGGACGGCGGCGGCCTCCTTTCCATGGTCAAGGTGGCGATGATTGTGAGTCTTTCGTCCTGCTATGCGGGGATCTTTGACGGAACCGGCCTTTTACAGCCCCTGAAAAAGAAGATCGAAGCGCTCAGCCGCCGGATCACCTCCTTTGGGGCCACGCTCGCGGTCAGCGCGATCACCTCCATGGTGGCCTGCAACCAGACGCTGGCCGTGATGCTCACCCACCAACTCTGCCATGACAATGAGCCGGATCCGCAGACGTTTGCCATAGACCTTGAAAACTCTGCCATCACCCTGGCGCCCCTTGTGCCGTGGTCCATCGCAGGGGCCGTGCCCCTCGCCGCCGTGGGCGCCCCGTCCGCCAGCATAGCGGCCGCCTGCTACTTATACCTGCTGCCTGCCTGGACGCTTCTTGCAAAGCAGGCAGCCAAACATACGCATCGTAAAAGGAGGGCAATATGAAAAAAATCACATTCCGGCGCGCCGCCCTGGCGGCTCTCTGCACAGGCGCGATACTCTTTACCGGCTGCGGGGGAGGCGGATCAAAATCCGCGCAGGACGCTGTCAGCGGCGGCCCCGGCGAACCCATGTACGCCGAAGCAGCCGCCGCCCCGGCTTTCGCGCCCGCAGGCGGGGCCTTTTATGAAAACGGGTCTGACAGCAATTATTCTGAAGGATATGACGATGCGGCGTACGAGATGGAGGCCGCCCCCATCCCGGAGCAGGAGTATCAGGAATACGACGCGCCGGCAGCGGCTGCCATGTCAAAACGCAAGCTGATACGCACCGTAGATATCGTTATGGAAACCGATGATTTTGACAGTCTTCTGACCCGTATCAAGGACCGCATCGGGGAACTGGGCGGCTATGTGGAGGAGTCAAGCGTCACAGGGCGCGAAGCGCGCCTCAGCGAATCCGTCCCGCGAAACGCCCGCATGACCGCGCGGATTCCGTCCGATCGGCTCGACACCTTTTTATCCACGGTGGAAGAGCAGGCCAATATCCTCCGGCGCTCGGAGAACACCCAGGATGTGACGCTGCAGTACAGCGACATGGAGAGCAAAAAGAAGTCCCTGACCATCGAGCAGGAACGCATCTGGGAGCTCCTTGAAAAGGCCGACAGCCTGGACGCGGTGATTATGCTGGAGGATCACCTCTCTGAAATCCGTTATGAACTGGAGTCCATGGAATCCAAGCTCCGCCTCATTGACAACCATGTGGATTACAGCACCGTTACCCTGGAGATCGAGGAAGTAACGATTTTCACTCCCACGGCCCCGGAGAGCGTCGGACAGCAGATCAGCAGCGCTTTTTCACACAGCCTGAGAAACATGTCGGATTTCTGTGTGGGCTTATTTATCCTGATCGTTGGCACAACCCCTGTCTGGGTTCCGATCCTTCTCCTTGCCGCCGCGCTGTGGTTCTTTGCCAGGAGGCGGAGGCAAAAACGCGAAAACGGCGCGGTTTCACCGGACGGGACAAATGATCCGTCTGACGGGATAAAAAAATCAGAGGGCGGAAGGTTTCGTTTCCTGAATAAAAAAGAGAAGAAGTGAGAGGGCCTGTTTGTCGTGAGAGGGCCGCCAGAGTCAGATTCTAAATCCAACGGAACCCCGCTCCCGCTCGGAGAAAAGCGCAGCGGACGCTAAGCCCTTTAAAGAACTCGCTAAGCGCCGGCGGTTTTCTACGGGTTCCCTATGGATTTAGAATCGGACTCTGGCTACATACTGTGTAGCCAATTTATATTTGTTTTTGCATATGTTTACCCAAATACTGCACAACATTCGGCAAAGACAACTGCTTTCATCATGACCACATCATAACCATTTTGGTCATGATAGGGTTATGAACTCCATTATGAATAATATTTTTGATTTTTACTTTTGGGCTTATCCGGCAATGTCATCTTTAATTTTCCCTCTTTTACTAATGTAATTAAATACTTTCTTCTAAAGCTCGTCCGACTATCAAATTTCTGTGTCAGCGGAATGTGCCATATGTGCCAGGCTGAATGCTTAAAAAGCAGTCACGGCCAAAGCCGGCTGAAAGGAGGGAAAGCAGTGCCTTCGGACATCAGACTCTGCCTGATATCATAACACAAGATTAACCATATAAAAAGTAACTGTTGGTCGTATGGATGGGATTCAGGATGAGGGGAGTTCCTCTTAGATGTCCTTACCATCCATACCCATAAAAAGAATAAGTTCATAAGCGATATTTCTTGCTTACAAACTTATTATACGAGGTGGGAGGAGTTGGAGAAGGAAGGGAGGGAGAAGAAGAGGATCTTGAAAGTGTATTCTCTCAAGATCCTCGTTTTGGTTCATTTTTATTGACTTTTTGTTACCCCATCAGCAAAAATTATCTTCTGCGGGGAGGAAAAACTTGTTCTGCAAAAACAATACTTCTCACTCGAACTCATTTCTGCCAGTAAATAGTTGTATCTGCCGTGATCGGACTCGGATTTTTAAAATCATAATCCCAGCTTCCGGACGATGACGGATTCAGCCATGGTTCCGTTGCGCACTGGCCTTCTTTGACCTGCTGAGTACCAAAGGTGTTTCCGTTGTACTTAAAGGTCACCGTATATTCTGCTGACTCCGTTGGAGCCTCGGTTGGCGCCTGCGTCGGCCTCTGCCACAATGAACCGCCGGAGCTTCCGGAACCGGAACCGCCGGATCCGCCGGAACTGCTGTGCCTGTGGCTTATTCCCCTCCTCTCATTGCCGGAAGCCGACGTCTCTGTCTCTGACGGCGCAGCCGTTGTTTCCCCTGCCTGCTCCTCCAGGCTCTCTGCCGCCCCTGTCGTCTCAGGCAGGCTTTCTTCCCCTCTCCCGGGCCGGGATTCTCTTTGCGTCTCCCTGACCGGAGACCCTTCAGGCTCGTTCCTGTCCGCTGCCTCCGTCTGATTTGCGCTGTCCGCGGGCCCGCTGCTCTCCGGTTCCCGGTTTTCCCTGTCCCCGTCCGAAGCCTGAGACTCGCCTGCGGCGTCTTTTCCATCGTTGTCAGCCTTGTCACCCGCGCCTTCCTTTTCCAGGATATATTCCGCCAGCTCCTCCCTGGTAATCCCTCCCACAGAGCTTCCCTGATCCATCATTTCCCGGATCAAATAAAGAGTGCTCAGAGGAAGCGTCTCATAATCAATTTCCCGGCTCTCTCCCAGATACTCTGTCAGATCCGCATTGCTGTGGATAATCACCTCGTGTCCGCTGCCGGTCACCGCCTCCTCATCCATGGTCCCGTCAGGGTAAATGAGCCTGGACGCCACTTCTCCGTTAAAGACCGATACCCTGGTGCACATTTCCCCATTTTCATCATAATAAATCTCCACGCGGAAAATCGTTCCCCTGACGGCCATGACCGAGTTCGGCGTGGTAACCTCATACATGGAGCCAGCGCTTAAGGGATTCTGAATTTCATTGATTATCGCGCCTTTTGTCAGATGAATGGATGTCCTGGAGTCCTCCCTGCCGCCTGCCGCTTCGATGGAAAGGGCGGAATTTTCCTCCACCATCACATATTTGTCATCATCCAGGCGCAGGCGGGTAAAGCTCTCCTCCCCCACGGTCAGCTCATCGCCTGATTCCAGATGGAGATTTTCGACCCCGTTCAGCATCCCCGTCCCCTGCCGCTCTATCTTTGCAGTTCCCTCTATCTCATAAAGCAGAATGGAACGATAGGAGTTCTTTGGCTTTAACATATGATTCACGGCCGCCGCCGCTCCCGCAATCACCGCCGTCCCCATGACTGCGGCGGCGGCCTTCACCAATATGGTTTTCTGTATCATGCTCGCTCCTTCTTATTTCTGTTTACGAAATACAAATGTTTTTTTCTGAGCCGCATAGACTGTAACCCCTCCATGATATACCGTAGGATCGCCGTCCACTTTCCACTTTCCGGAAGGCAATTCTATCGCTTCTCCCTCCTCCGGGGAAATCGAAGCGTTATCGGTAACCGAAATCGTTGTCTCTCCCTCGCTCTCATCCGGCGCTGAAGTGTCTGTCTCTATAGCCTCCGTACTGCTTTCCTCTGTACTGCTTTCTTCCGTACTGCTTCCTTCTGTACTGCTTTCTTCCGTACTGCTTCCTTCTGTACTGCTTTCTTCCGTACTGCTTTCCTCTGTCCAGTCAGACTCACTTTCTCCGCTTTCTCCCGCCGTTATCTCCAAAGCCTCGGAATCAGAAGCCTTCCGGCCCCCGGGCGCTGACAGAGCTTCCAGCGCCGCTCCCTCCTGCTTTGCAAAATCCTCTGCGGTAACCGGAACGGCATAAACCGCCAGGGCCACAACAGCCCACAGAGCGCAAAGCCACTTCCACCTTCCTTTCACCACAAACTCCTCCTTTTAAGTTGGAATATACTCTCAGTTCCTTCACCCGTCCTTGTGAGGGGACTGGCGCAGGCTACGTTATCTGTTGTTTTTTTATTATAGCTTACCGAATATACAGCCAGTGTCAGCTTCCAAATCCATAAGGAACCCGTAGAAAACCGCCGGCGCTTAGCGAGGTCTTTTCGAGCTGTACAGACCTGCGTATACAGCGGTGAATTTCACGGTTCGATCTTTGTGTCAGAGCAAGGCGGAGGAAGGAGGCGATGCCGGCGGCATCGTTGACTGACTCCAACATGGCTGTGGCGCAAAGAGCGGGCCGTGAAATTTATCGTTGTATACGCAGGGCTGTACTGGCGTCCGCTGCGCTTTTCTCCAAGCGGGAGCGGGGTTCCGTTGGATTTGGAAGCTGACACTGGCGTCCCCTCTCACGACAAACACCGCCCCGCAATCGTCCGCTATCTTACCGCCTCACTTCATCCACCTGATAGACAAACACGCCCTTATGCTTTCCCTTCAGCGGAATCTCGCCGATGGGCGTCGCTTCCACCCGGTCTTTCACCGCCTCATAGACCGCCTCGCTGATCAAAATCTGCCCGCGCTTTGCGTTGCTCTCCAGCCTCGCCGCCGTGTTCACCGTGTCGCCGATGGCTGTATAGTCCATGCGGAATTCACAGCCGATATTGCCCACAACGGCTTCCCCGCAGTTGACGCCGATCCCGAACGCCACGCTCTTCCCAAAGCGCTTCTCAAACTTCTCGGCAATGGCGTCCGATCCGGCCTTCATGTCCCACGCCGCGCAGACTGCCTTAAAAATATAGTCATCCAGCGCAAAGGGGGCGTTAAAGACCGCCATGGTGGCGTCCCCCACAAACTTATCGAGCGTTCCCTCATTGTCAAAGATTGATTTCGTCGTCAGGCTTAAGTATTCGTTGAGAATTTCCACCACTTCCTCGGGCTTTAAGCTCTCGGACATGGTGGTAAATCCCCTGATATCCACAAACAGCACGGCAATATGCCGGTTTTCTCCTCCCAGCACCAGCTCAAAGTCCGTGTCCTTGCTGATCTTTTCCACAATCTGGGGCGCCACATACTGTTTGAACACGCTGACCACCCGCCGCCTGCGCAAAATCTCTGTCAGATATCCTTCCACCATGCGTTCCAGGTAGATGAGGATCAGGATTACGGGGATGAAAATCACCGGAACCACGGTTCCCCGGCCGTAGAGCGCCCTGGTAAACACAAGGCAGCCAATCACAGCCGCAGCCAGGATCCCGGCCGCGGGGCCCAGCTTTATTTTTCTTAAGCAAACAAAAAACAGGGCGCATACCAGTCCCGCCGCCAGCCCGTACAGCACGGGCGAAACGGGGAGCTGCGTCTTTCCCTTTAACAGCGCCTCGATAATATTGGCATGGATCTCCACGCCGTACATCTGGCTGTTGTGGGATACGGCCGGCGTGTAGGAATCCTGCATCCCCACCGCATACGCGCCTACCAGCACAATGGCATTGCCAAACAGCCTGGCGTCCACTGTCCCGTCCAGCACATCCTTTAGGGATACCACATTATAGCCCCCGGATTTTCCGGAGTAAGAAAAATAAAACCGGTTGTTTCTCCCGTACGTCTTCGGAAATACCGCTTCCTTCCCCTGGCTTTCCTGAAAATTTCTGTAAACCTGCCCGGCAAGGCTGTAGGTTCTCTCTCCCTCATTGTCCAGCCAAGCCATGGCCTGGCGCACGTAGCCGTCCCGGTCCACGGTCGTGTTGGCAAAGCCCAGGGCCGCGCTGTCCCTCAATTCGTCATAGGGAGCGATGACATAATCCACATGGTAAGGATTGTAAACGATCGTTCCTGCTTCGTCTTTCTCGGGCGTCTCTTTAAAAGAAAAGCTCAGGGCTGACACCACGTTTCCCGCCTCCTTACAGGCCCGGGCAAAACGGGCGTCCCCTTCCTCATCTCCCTTTTCACTGTAGATCACATCAAATCCAATCACAGCCGGCCGCGCCCCTTTATCCGCATTCAGGATTTCCACGAGCCGCGCCGGAATGTCCCTGCTCCAGGAAGCAACAGGGCCGTACTCCTCAAGCGTCCTGTCGTCAATTCCTATAATATAGATGTTCTTGTCAGTGACCGATTCCTTCTGGTTCAGCCAGTCCGACGCTTTGATATCCCACATCCCCGCCGCTCCCAGGCCGCATACCAGGGCTGACAGCAGGAAAACCGCCGCTGATACGGCCAGGATCCGGATTCTGCTTCCCGGGGTATTCTCTTTCATCCCGCCTCGCCTCCGTCCCCATCTCTCTTAAATGATTCCAGAAAGAGGCAGGCCCCCTCCCTGGCAAACACGGTGTCCACGTTCCGGGACTTCCCAAAGCTTACCGCCTCCTGTTCCATGGCGCGAAGCTGCCCGTCCGTCCTGCCCCAGTCATGATGGCTGATCACCAGCCTGCCCGCCCGGCATTCTCCCGCCATGCGGATCCCCTGCTGCCAGTAGCTGTGGCCGAATCCCCTGTAAGAAGGATATTCTTCCTCCCCGTAGGGGGAATCAAACACGAGAAGGCTGCAGTTTTTGGCAAACTCCCGGTACCTGTTCCAGAAATCCGTCCCCGGCCCGCCCAGCTCGCAGTCCAGCCCGTATACCACGGACTGCCCTTCCCTCTCCAGGCGGAACAGCACGCAGCCGTCCGGGTGGCTGGATTTCATGACCCTGACTCTCGCGCCCCGCGGCAGCTCCCACACATCCCCGTCCATGGTGTCGTGCCAGGTAATGCGGGCCGGAACCTGGTCAATCGAAACCGGCCAGTACGGATGGCCCATCATGGTCCGCAATTTCTTCCTGAACGCGCCCTTTTCCTCCCCGGGCCCGTAAAAATGCAGCCTGGCCCCGTTCCAGAAGAGGCAGGGAAATAAGGGGATTCCCACGATATGGTCCAGGTGCAGATGGCCGATGAAGATGTGGATCGGCTGATCCCGTCTCCTCGTTCCAAGATTCGCCTCTTCACCGAGACGCTTTCCCAGCGCCATAAGCCCTGTGCCCCCGTCAAAGACGGCCATCTGCTCCTCCCACTCCGCGGACATGCAGCTCGTGTTGCCGCCGTAGCTCATGCGGTCGGAAAACGGGGCGGCCATAGAACCTCTGGTTCCCCAGAATGTTATCTGCAATCCGTCTCCCATGTTGTTTTCTCTCCCTCCAAACGCGTGTTCTTATCATTTCCCGCGCAGACGCCCTCCCCGGGCCGCGCCACGTAAACTACCGTGATGTCATCCGACTGATCCGCGCCCCGGGCAAATCGTTCCACTTCATCGTACAGATGTTCGATAAAAATCTCCGGCTCCATGGCCTCCGCCATATGGCGGTTTAATGCCTCCTCCATGCCCTCATCCGAAAACATTTCCCCATCGATGTCAAAGGCTTCCGTCACACCGTCCGTATAGAGGCACAGGCAGTCCCCGGGCATAAAGTCCGCCGCCTGTTCGCGGTACGCCATTTTCTCCATCACCCCCAGGACAAAATCCACCTTGCAGTCCATCATCCGGAACGGGGCGCCGTTCCTGCTGATAAACGGCTTGTTATGCCCTGCGTTCACATACGTCAGGCGGTTGGTCCTGGTATCCAGGACGCAGAGGAAGGCCGTGACAAAGAGCTCCTCTTCGTTGTCCTCATTTAAGCGGTTGTTGACCAGCTCCGCCACTTCCGCCACAGGCATGTCAAGCATCATATAATTCTTGATGTGGGTCTTGGCAAGCGTCATAAACAGCGCCGCGGGAACTCCTTTTCCCGACACATCCGCCACCAGGAAGCACAGGCGATCCGCGTCAATGAGAAAGACGTCGTAAAAGTCGCCGCCCACCCCCTTGGCAGGTTTCATGCGGGCCGTGATCTTCATATGGGGAAGCTCACAGAACCGCCCAAAGGATTTTGGCAGAAATCCGGTCTGAATCCGGGAGGCAATCTCAATCTCCGATTTAAGCCGCTCCCGTTCCGTCACCATCATGGTGGTCTTGGTGTAAAGGAGCTCCAGGAGCGCTCCGTACACCTTTGGGTTGGCGTTTGCTATCTCAAGAAACAGCGTCCTGGAAATATTGGCGCAGGCCGCCTCCGTCGCCGCCCGCACCGTGGCTTTTCTTACCCCGTCCTTGATCAGGGCCAGCTCCCCCACCACGTCCCCTGTCGTCAGTTCATTGATCAGGGCTCCGTTTCCCGCCAGCACATGCGCGCTGCCCTCCAGGATAATATACATCCCATCCTCCGGGGCCGCTCCTTCGGACACAATGTCCTGGCCCTTTGCAAAGTGTTTCAGCTCCATGGCCTCCAGAAGCATCCTGGAGCCTTCCGGCATCCCGCCGTCCTCCTGAACCTGAAAAAAGTCTTTTATAATCTTTAGCTGTTTCCACTCACTGTCCATCATCCATTTCCTTCCCTAACCGGTCTAATATAGAATCTCCCGACTCCGCTGCCGGATGTGTAGAGCACCTGGCAGTCGCCTACTCTCACCCACTGCTCGCGGCCGATCCCCCAGATATTTTCTTCCTCCCAGGTGCTGTAAAGAGCGTTCGCCAGCAGCTCCGGCGCTGACGACATCTGATAAACCATAGCCCGGAAAATCTCATAATTCCACGTCGCCGCCTGCGATCCGGCCCGCTCTCCGTCCAGGGCCGCCCGGATATCCAGGCGGTACCTGCCCTGCCCCGGCTCCCTGTAAAGCCCCAGAAGCACCGTCTCCGTAACCGACGCACCGGAGCCGGAGGTACCCCGTCCGGACGCCGTATCCCGTTTCGCCGTCCCTGTCTGCTCCTGCGTCTCCCGCCTCACAAACTCCACCGCGTTATCCCCTATGCGGAGGCTCCTTTTTCCCGAAAACCGCTGGCTCACCCTGGACTTTACCCCTGCCAGGGCGTCCTTCCCGATCCATTCCGTTACCGGATCCGGAACCGTGAAAGACGCCGTAAAGTCCGTATCCAGAATCGTCTCCTTCCTCTCGTACCACGCCCCGTCCGCGCCCACATAATACCCGTCCGGCGTGACCGTATCCCTCAGGATGCCGCCTTCCGGAGTCTGGAAATACGATCTTCCCTCTCTCTCCACCCAGCCCACGGCCGCGCTCCCGTCCTCCAGGTAATAATGCCACCCGTCTTCTTTAAGCGCCCATCCCGGCTCCTCCCCCAGGGAGGGGAAGGAAGCCGTAAGGCTTATCACTGCCACAGCCAGCGCCATGTGCCTGCCATTCCTTTTCATGCTCCCTGCCTTTCCTCCGTCCGGCGCGCCGGGAGGGCTGTAAAAGGCGCCCTCCCACAGCCTTCTCCCGGCCCGGCCGTCACGGCCCCAACTGCGGCCCCTGCTTCTTAGGCAGAACCCGGTCTTTGCCGATCGTCATCTTAGGCTCCCGCCTCAATGCCTGCCGCCTTTCCTTTCCCTCCAGCTCCTTAAAGCTTAAGGCCACTTTGGGTCCTTCTTTCCTTTTTGTTTTCAGGCTGTTTACCGCTCGATTGACCAGCGCGTTTTTATGCTTTACACTCAACGCGGACTTTGCCCCTACAGACTTTTCCATTCTGTCAAGGGCGTCCACGTAGCGCTGGTCTTTGTGATCCTTTACCTGCTCCGGCTTATTGGCCTTTAAATCCCATTTATCCGGCTCAACGATCACCATGTCTTTTTCTATATGGTCTTTGATAAGATTGACTCTCTGCATCATCACGTCAATCTGCTTCTGGGAAATCAGATCCCCTACGGCATATTCCAGCGTATCCCGGTCAAGGCCCTTCACCTTCTCCGCCAGTCCCGCATCAATAAACGTTGTATCTTTCCAGGACTGCACGCCCTTCATATTAAACTCTTCCACCTCGTCTCCAAAGGCAAGATCGCTGTCAATCCCCTGAAGCCCTGTTATGGCGCGCTTCCCATTCTCATCCGGCTCGCTTAGCTGGTAAAACATGTTGTTCCCGTGCCGGTCAACCTGGCCGCAGAGGAAGTCAAACACCTCCAGAGTCGATGAATCCCGGTAAAGCCCCGCTGTTTCAAATTTCTCGACCTGATCGAACATCCGCTGCACCCGTTCACTTTTGGAGCCCAAATCCGTTCCCTTTGCAAATTCCATAAAGCATCCGGTCATTACTTTTCCGCCCATTTTGACTTTCATGGGCTCTG
>NZ_CALPCY010000042.1:0-41943 GCF_943193115.1 Otoolea muris | reverse complement strand
TGAGCTGAAAGGTTCACGCCCGGTTTAGGGCGGGGGAAAATCCGGAGATAACATCAAAGGATTACCTATCGCTATTCCCGCAACTCCGGGAGATTATGAGCTATGACGAGATGGAGCTTGACAAGCTGGGGGACAGACGGACGGCGGCGTTCTTCATCATCAGTGATACCGACACCACCTATAACTTTATTGTAGCTCTGGCGTTTTCGCAGATGTTCAATCTCTTGTGCGAAAGGGCGGACAACGTACATGGGGGCCGCCTGCCCCATCATGTGCGGGTGCTGTGGGACGAGGCCGCCAACACCGGGCAAGTGCCCAACCTCGAAAAGCTGGTGGCGGTTATCCGCTCCCGGGAGGTGAGCCTGACGCTGTTCTACCAGCAGTTGGCCCAATGTAAGGCAATCTACGACAAGAACGCCGAGACGATACTCGGCAACATGGACAGCGTGGTGTTCCTCGGGGGCCGGGAGGCCAGCACCATCAAGGAAATATCGGAGAACTGGCTGGGCAAGGCCACCATCTCCATGCAGACCGAGGGCCGCTCCCGTGGCCAGTCGGAAAGCTACAACCAGAACACGCAACGGCTGGGCCGGGAGCTTATGACCCCCGCCGAGCTTGCCACCATGCCCGGCGACAGGTGCATCCTGCAACTGCGGGGCCTGCCGCCGTTCTATTCCCGGAAATATGATTTGAAACAGCACCCCAACTACCGATACACAGCGGAGGCGGACAAGAAGAAAAACGCCTTTTCGCTGGAGCGGCTTATCTGCCGCCGTATAAAAAAGCTCAATCCCAACGAGCAGTACACCGTGTACGAGGCGGACGTGCCGGACGAAACGCCCATAGACGAGGACGAGGACATCCTCAACTATGACGATTTGGACGACCCGGACGCTTTTGTATAGCTTTGGGACATTTTGTCCCGAAGTGTCACCTGCCGCCTGCACCGGGCGGCTTTTCCTGTGCCCGGGAAAATCCCGGAGAAATGGAGGACTATATGGCATTTTTCGCATCCGCTATCACCACTTTGCAGACCCTTGTTATCGCGCTGGGCGCGGGCCTCGGCGTTTGGGGCGTTGTCAATCTGCTGGAGGGCTACGGCTCGGACAACCCCGGCTCAAAAAGTCAAGGCATGAAACAGGTCATGGCTAATTAGAGGTAATCAAAAGAGGAAAGGAAAAGCACAATCCAGACGGAACCGGCGATACCGTCAAGAAATATTTGTGAGTTAGCAAGAAACCTGATATAATGGGGGCAAGCGCCCATCCGGGGCAGAAAGGCAGGGAGAAACATGCACATCAGCTACAAACCGCTCTGGCACACACTGATAGAGCGCAACATGAGGAAAGAAGATTTAAGGCTTGCCGCTGGCCTGACCACAAATATGATTGCCAACATGGGCAAAGAAGGGAAACATATCAGCATGGACACACTTGCCCGTATTTGTGAAACACTGGATTGTGGCATTATGGACGTGATTGAGCTGGCCAGTGACGAGCCTTCCGCCACAGGAGGGAACGATAATGGAAAAACTGAAAGAAAGAATCACAGAGAACGGCATTGATTATATTCTGGCAGGTGATTACTATATCCCGGACTTGAAGCTGCCGGAGGAGAACCGCCCCATCGGACGCTATGGGAGGCTGCACCGGGAATATCTCAAACAGGAGCATCCGGCACGGTACAGTTCCCTTATTTTGACCGGGACATTATGGACATACCTTGCCGACCTGAACGAGCAGGCGGAAGAACGGCTTAACTTAATCATTGAGCAGATGAAAGCCGCCGAAGGAGTGACCGAGGAACTGAAAGCCCGGAACCAGCTTGAATGGGTAGCGAAAATCTAAACTTTTGGATTTGTCCTAAAATCCAAACTTAGAAGAAATCCAAACGTTCCTCTGTAAATCCTTTATTTAAGGCATTTTTTGATATAAAAGTTTGGATTTTGTTTTGTACTTCTCTTGTCAGAAATGAGAATAAATTGATTGAAACAGAGCTAAATAGCAATGTTTTACGCATTTTGTCATAATTGGAGTATTGTACTTTGTGAAACGAAATCCAAACTTTTTCCGGCAAGAATCCCCAATTATCAAGCTGTTTTCAGAAAAGTTTGGATTTTATATAAGTTTGGATTTTAGGCCGGATGAACAATATCCGCAACCGGGCAGAGGAAATCATAAACAGTGAGTTGATTTATATTTGATTGGATGTGGAAAGACCAGCCGACTACCCGGCTGGTCTTTCTAACCTTCCCTGCGCTCCAATACCGCCCGAATCATGGCAACGGCGATTTCCTGCTGGCTGGGCGACGTGCTTTCCCACAGCTCTGCCAGCTCCCGTATCTTGCTGACCTCATTATCTTCCAGCGCATCCCGCAGCAGATAATCAGGGGAGATTTTCAGTGCGTTGCAGATATTGATAAATACGGGCAGACTGGGAACCTTTATCCCGCCTTCAATCTGCCGGAGGTAAGTTGCGTTGATATTGCACAGCTCCGAGAGCCTGTCCGCCGTGAATCCCCGGTCTTTCCTCACCATGTTGATACGTTTGCCTAATCCTTTACCTTCCATAATGCCACCCATTTCATAAGCTATTAGCATTTATTTTGTACACTTTTAGACTACATCACACTTAGGGATTGCAATAGATTCTAAAAGACTATATAATATTAGCTAGTAGACTATAAACTATGAAAGGGGAACAACAGAATGGAACTGAACTATTTTAGGGACAGGCTTTTTGATTTACTAAACGACAGTGAAGGGATGGGGATTGTTGACCTGAACGCAGATGAGCGGAACAGCCTGCTCACTGTCAGGACAGAGGACGGGAATGTATTTGAAATCGTATGCCGACAGGCAGCGGGGAAGGAGGACGGATGGACGACCGCAAACTGACTGTATGCTATGGACGTGGCAATTACAAGCAATCTCCGCCGCAGATTCTTTTACAAGGTAAGTGGCTGGAACAGGCTGGATTCTCCGCAGGGGACAAAATCACCGTGAAATGCCAGCAGGGGCAGCTTATCATCACAAAAAACGGAACAAGAGCAGATTCAACAGAATAATGTTTATGATACAATGATTTTTTCGGAAAATCTATTCCCTCTGGAAAGTGACTGCGGTATAATGAAGCTATCGACAAATCGGGATAGGGAGGTAAATTTATATGAGTGATTTTGCTATTCGTTTTCTTAATAGTGAAGGGGAACCTATTACACAAGAAACTGTAGACAAACTGGTGTGCAAAATTCGGGAAAATCATTGTAGGTCTGCATGGTTAGCTTTGGATGAATATGGCGAAGAGGATTTTCTATCTGTAGATATTGAGAATGATTGGGCGGCTCTGGCTTTTAACACATATGGTGAAGATGAAGAGGCTCATATGTATATGCCTGTCAATTCCGAATATGGTACATCCAAAGAGGACGCTCCTGTAAATATCAGCGGACAGACTCCAGTTCTCAAGCGAAATGCGCTCAATGATTTGAATCTGGTTGCTGAATGTGTTCTCCATTTTGCTAAAACAGGAGAGCTGTATCCAAAGTTGAAGTGGGAGGAAGTAGCGTAAAAAACACAACTTCCAGTTTGTGCGCTTAAAAATTGAATAAGAACCACCCAAAATGCCGTTGCATGGAAAAATCCCAAGCAACGGCATTTCCTTATCTCCGTTTCATTCTGCTCAACGGTGAATCCTTATATGCCGGAGTTTTCTTCATAACATTTTTCAGAACCGTGCGCTCCTGCTCCGACAGCTTCTCATACCGGATTTGTAGCTGCGTACACATCAGGGCAGTGAACACATCCAGATAGGAACCCGGCACGGCCAGCGCCTTCTTTGCGTCCTTGATTAGCTTCATGCCATTGGAGCCGTCCGGCGCACTATCCGTATCATTCTTGTGCGTTTCCCTTATGGCATGGAGGATAGTGTCCCAAGTCCGGTGCGTGACCTGACAGAAATAATCTTCTTCCTGTACCTGCATAGCTTCCAACGCCTTTAACGCAGCATCTTCCTCCACCGGCTGATATTGGGAAAGGACTTGCCCCCGCAGGACTTCCAGAAGGCTGTTGAAGTTTTGGAAGTGGGCGGTTGCCACACCATCTACATAAATTTCCGTGTCCGTCATCAGGGTAATAAAATCCTCATGTGTGGCAATCTCACACAGCAGCCGGTTGTTGATACGCCCGCTTTTCAACAGCTCCACCATGCTGTCACTCAAATGCAGCTCCGTAAGTTCCATGCCCGGATGGTTCCGGTTCTCTGTCAAGCAGAGCAGGTAATCCGTTGACACACCGTAAAACTTTGCCAGCTCCACAAGGTTTTTGTGGCTGATTTCCTTTAGTTCGTCATTCTCATAGCTTCTCAAGGCTGATTTGGAAATCCCCGTAACCGCCGCCAGTTCCTCTAATTTTAAATGCCGCTCCGTCCTTAAATCCTTTAACCGCTCCTGAACCGTTATCCCCTGTTTCATGGCTTCCTGCTCCTTTCCAGCGGCCAGCTTTTGCCGCCATCCCCATTGTACCACATATCCATGCCGGGCGCATTTCCCTTTGTGATTCTTTTCAAAGGCGCAAAATGCGCTTTTGATTTGCCCGGATTTTCAGAAGTGCAAAATGCACATCTGATTTTTGCACCCGTCCAGCAGGAAGCCTTTTCCGCAATCGTGGAATTTTTCAGATTTTGGGCTTCATTCCTGATTCGTGGACATACGGCACATGGTACAAAAATGTCATATGATATAGGCAGTTCATCGATGGATTATTCCAATCGAATGACCGGCCTGTATGGGATATGCTCCCCGGCGATGTAACGCAACGACTTCCGGCAGGGAAACGGAGGAACCCTGACCGGAACGAGCGTACCAAGGAGAGCGAAACGCCGCCAAAGACGGGGGCAGGAACGACAGCAGAGGGAACCGGCAAAATGAACACCGAAACGATACCGAAACACAACAATTTCACGGGGCATAGTCTGCCCTGTCCGTAATACTAAGGGGGATTTTGGGGCGGCTCTACGGCTGTATTTCCCCTGAAAATCGCCCCGAAACGATACACAAAAAACCACTGCCCGCCCATTCCGGCTGTTACTGCTGAATCGGGCGGTTTTTCTATGAAGGAGGCACCATGCCGAGAATGTCAAAGAAGTTGAAGAAAGAGCTTGCTTTCTTCCTGAACGACCGGGGGCGCAGAAGCTACAATGAACTCTGCCGGAAATGCCAGCATGAATGTAAGCAGGGTTTCCGGGCTGTCATGATCGACTGCCCCCGCTACCAATCCAAACGAGCCAAAAGGAGGACACCATCCAATGAATTGTGAATTTATGATAGCCAGTACGCCCCTGCCGCCCTGTATGCCGCTCCCAAAGGCAATGCTCCGGCTTCCGGTCAGCAATACGGCAAAGGTCATGTACGCCCGCCTGTTGGATGAAATCCTGACAAGGGGAACCGAGGACAGCAACAGGATTCTGTTCATCCGCTTCCCCGTCATGGAGATAGCGGCGGCACTCTCCCGAAGCCCCCAGACCTGCAAGCGTTCACTGAACGAGCTGGAACAGGCCGGGATGATTATGCGTGTCCGTCAGGGCATCGGGGAGGTCAGCCATATGTATATCCTGCTCCCGAAGGAGGACACCGCCCATGAATGAAAAGCTGGAAAAACTGAATCAGGAAATTGAAAAGACCGAAGCCAGACTGCGGCGGGCGCAGCATAAGGAGAAAATGCTGGAACACCAGATAAAGACGCTGAACCGGAAGGAACGGACACACCGGCTATGTACCAGAGGGGCTATGCTGGAAAGCCATCTCCCCCACCCGGAATCCGTGACGGATGGGCAGGTCAGCACCATCTTAAAAGTCCTGTTCTGCCGGAGCGACACCAAACGTCTTGTGGAACAGGTTCTTGCAGAAAACTGGAAGGAGGACGCAGAGTGAAATTTTCAAAAAGTGAACTGGACATCATCTATCAATATGCCGCACCGACCAAGGCGGAAACCCTTGCGGGCATGAAAGAAACCGTGCCGGTGATAAAGGACTTACTGACAAAGGCAATCGTGGAGAACGCCATCCGAAAGCTGGAAAAGATACCGGAGCCGGAGTGCAGCCAGTTTTTTGCCGCCACAAAAGCCCGGTTCCTTGCAGAGCGTGACAATTCCATCCGCCAGCGGCTTGCGGCGGCAAAGGCACAGGAGCCAATCATGCAGGGGCATGACCTGTTAGGGATAGAACGGTTCCACCCGGAAACCCGGCACATGATTACGCTGGAAGTACAGAAGCAGTGCTTTGTCGGTTTTAAGGGGGAGCGGTTCCGTTTCTTCCTCTCCGATGAAGGCTACCGGAACGCAAAACGCAGCGAGCAGGAAGGGGAAATCAAGATAAAGAGTCATGCTGCCGTTGTCGCCGGGAAGCTCTATCCCGACAAGAAGCCGAAACAGCAGGAACGGTAAAAAGCCCGTTCCAGAATCAAAGTGCGCCGGGCGCGTCTTGATTTTGCAAGGGAAGTTTTAACGTGGACGAGTCAGGCGCGCTCACATTGGCGGCTTTCCATGTGTGAAAAATCAGAACGAGCCGGGCGCGTTCTGATTTATGCCGCCTATGGCGTAATTGGTACGGCTGATTTCCAACTGCCATAAACTCCACTTGCAATTTTGGCTTCCAAAGCGACAAGCTGGAAAATCCCCCTCTGAAAGAGGGCGCATTATCCGAGATAATCAATTATCCGAGGAAACTCTCAAAACCGCCAGCATAAAAGGCTTTCAGAGAAGTTGCCTCGGATAATGTAAGAACTATTTCAGGAAGTCAGGGAGCTGATGCTCTTTCTTTTGTGTAACAGGATTTTCTTTTTGATGGGAAAACCACTTTTCGTTCCAATCCCGGATATGCCTGTTTACGGTTCCCTGTGAAAGTTCAGCATACCGTTCTGTTGTGGAGATCGAGGAATGTCCGAGGAAATTTTTGATTGCCATAATTGGTACCCCGGCTTCCAACATATGTGTGGCGGTCGTATGCCTCATGGTGTGCGGGGTGTAGCGTTTTTCAAGGAACATTTCCGGATGCCCTGCTCTTGCGAGCATGATATATTTTTTATAAATCTCCTCAATACAGGAAATGCTCATCTGCGGATGGGTCTGGCTGGAAAAGATGTAGGCCTCCAACCGACCGGCCTTTCCCGTTTCCTCCAGATATCGTTCCAGGAGAGTTCCGCTAGGCCTTGCAATCACGATCCTCCGGGTTTTGTTTCCCTTTCCAGTAATTGTAAGCTTATAGAGGTTTTTCTCGGCCAGGAAGTCCCTGACTTTGAGATCGCAGATTTCCTGTGCCCTGGCTCCGCTGGCATACATCAGGTTCAAAAGAACCTGGTCACGGAAGCCCATCCGTTTCCCGGGATCAGGAAGCCGGAGCAGGATTGAAACTTCATCAAGCGTAAAGGTGGTCCTCGGCTGGACGGCCTCTTTTTTTACAGGCACTCTTTTCACCGCATTTGCAAACACAGTCGCTGCTTCAAAATTCCTGTTCTGTGCGTAACCGGCAAAAGAGGCCAATGCTGAAAGCCTGAGATTCCTTGTGGATACTGAGCATCCCCGTTCTGCTTCGATCCATTTCAGGAAGCCGTCAATAGTCTCGAAATTCAAATCCCGGAAGAGGATTTCACCAGCATTTTTCTTCTTTTCCTGATAAACATACTGGAACAAAAGGCGGAAGGCATGTTTATAGGATCTCGTGGTATTAGGGGAAAGCCCTGACGAGAGCGGCATATATTCCGTAAAAAACTGTTCCAGGAGGAGCATGAATTCAGGAAGTTTATTTTTCCTCATACGCCACCTCCGTGAATACGCCAGCGGCATAATCTTCAAACAGCTCCGTATATTCAGGGAACATATCACCACTGAATTTCAGATATTTCTCCGTTTCGTCCATGTCATGGTGTCCAAGATAGACTGACAGGAAAGGAACAGAGTCATCTGTCGGGCGTCCGTTTTTCTCTGCCTGCGCAAATGAATGGATGGCAAAATAGTGACGGAAGCAATGAAGGCACTGCCCTCTGGAATGGGATTTTTCCTGTACATACAGGCCGGTTTCCCGCAAGAGGTTCCTAAACCGAAAATCAAAGGTTCCTTTACTGACGGAAAACTCTTGGCCCCTGGCTGCCGGGAACAGACAGCTTTCCGGTTCTGTTTTGATCCCCATAGCAATGCAGTATCTTTCCAGCATCTCTGTCAATGTCCTGTCCATTGGAACAACACGCTGTTTGTTGTTCTTGGCATGGCGGATCAGGATGGTCCCATTGCGGAAATTTATATCTTTTACCCTGGCGGCAAGCGGTTCTCCTAGGCGGAACCCGCACCCAAGGAGCATCCGGAGCAGCATACAGAACTCCATGTCCGTCCGGCGGGTTTTCGGGTCTGTATGCCTGTTGGCCCAGCTGTCGGCGCAGGACAGAAGCGTTTGGATTTCCCTGTCCGAAAAAATATATGGGACATAGCTGTCTGATGTTTTGGGGCAGGCGGGCATGAAAACACTGTACCCCTTGTATTGAAGGTACCGCAAAAATTTGCGGAGATAGCTTACCTTATCGCTGACCGTTTTGGGCGCGTTTATCTGCTGGAGTTCCCTGATCCAGTGATTGATGGCTGTTTCCGTAACCCTGTCGGCGTTTTCTGCCACCAGCAGTGAATCGAACGAAAGAAGGGTTCTGCGTGTACTCCGCAAAGTATCATCGCTGACAGTCCCCTGGCTGATTTCCAGATATTCTGCAAGCTCATGTTTGAAAACCGACTGGAACTGTGTCATGACAGGCGCCACCTCCCCTCCAGAAAAGCAGCAAATGTACCTGTCGCCTCCATGACCGGGAGGGCGTAGTTCCGCAGCTGCTCCACATCCAGACTGACATAGGATTGGATGGCGTTCTGGTCTGTATGCCCAAGGGCTTTCCTTACCGCCTCATAAGGGATGTTGTCATTGACCATGGAACTTGCCAGGGACGACCGGAAAGCATGTGCGCCCTGTTTGCGTCCCGCCGGATCAATTCCAGCTGCCATAATGGCAGTCCTGACGATCTTGGTGATTGCCTGCACAGAGATATGGCTGTAAGGGGGAACGATGCGGAGAAATACATACGGGCTGTCATAGCAGGCCCGTTCTTCCTCTAAATACTGTTTCAGGGCGGCCTTTACATCCGGGACCATGGGAAGTTCAATGTCAACGCCGGTTTTGTGCTGTGTAAGCAGAATCAGGTTCCTGCCAAAATCCAGTTCCCGGAATGTCATGGATGAGATGTCCCCGCTCCTGATCCCCAGCCGTGTCGCAAGAAGCAGCACTGCGTAATCTCGCTTTCCATGTGGGGAGTCCCGGCCTACGCTGTTTTCAATTTTCAGGATTTCTTCTATTGTATAAACAGAAGGGTACGGCTGCGGCCTCTTGAAAAGAGGAACGATGCCGCTGTAATCCCTGTCGGTATGTCTGGCCTGATATGCATATCTGAGGAATGTCCGGATGTGTGAAAGGTACCATTTGCTGCTGACCATTAAACACGCGGCTCCTACATTTTGGGCGTTCATTGCCTGCGGCGCTGCGCAGCCTGTATCAGCCAGGGCGGATAAAAAGTAGTGCCCAATCTTATCGTGAAGATGGATGCTGCTTTCCTGAAGCCCCTTGCGTTTCCCGTCTTCAAGGTACTCCGCTAAAAGAGCCTCCATTTCCGGATTCAATTCGTGGTATCCGCATGGCACTGTGTTGGTTTCCCTTGTATGGTAACCCATAGTTAAAACCTCCTGTTTGATAGCTTTAACTGTACTATGCCCATGTGGATAAATTTTATCCGAGATTTTTTGCATGAACCCCCGCATACAAAAGGTTTTTAAGAATTTCCTCGGATAATTAAAAATCTCGGATAATGCGCCCTATCCAAGAACTGGGATAGGGCGCAATTATACACCACCCAGAGGTTGGTGAATTGCGTTCTCCGAAGGCTCCTTGCCGGAGGGCTGTGATTTTCCGCAGTCATGGTCTGCTCCAAATCAAACAGGGGACGCTACGCTTCCCCTGCACTGGCTGCCGCCAGCTACCCTTTTGCCTTTGAATAATCGAATAAATTTATTAGTTTTTTGTTGTGCTTATTCTATAATGATATTGACATAAATAAAAAAATATAGTAGAATATGCACAAAAAGAGGAAAAGGGAGGGATACTGATGATTTTATAAAATAAGCCGTAATTGTAATCTATGTGTAATAATGATTAAGGAGGATACCCATGAAGAAGTTTTTAACATTTTTATTAACTTGTGTTCTTTTTATTACATCTTCAATGCCAGTTTTTGCAATGACAAATGATAAAGTTTCTACAGAAACGCAAGTTGAAATTCCAGTTTTACAGTTTGACAGTAAGGAAGATTTTGAACAATATTGTTATACTCTTTCAAAAGAGAAATCAACCAGAGGGGCAACCGTTATTTATGCTTCCGTGATTAGAGATGGCACAAGTGAGGATTGTGAGTTATACCTATTGTGGGAAGGTGACGAAATGTACAATGCTTTTAGATATAAAAAAATACAGGTTAAAAGTGCTAACCTATTATCAAGTAAAGTTTATAAAACATTTGGAGACGGCACCAATTACACTACCAAAAATACAACCGCTGCGTCTGTTGGGTCTGTAAAAATAGGTGATTTCAAATTAGATAGTGATATTGAAAAAGTTAAAGTAACTTCAAAAGGCTTACAGGGGTATAATATGAAATCTCTATCATGGTTATCAGGAGTAGAATTTTCGGGAACTGTTACCATTAATTAAGCAGGAAAAATATATATTATGAAGCAAAGATATGAATTTATAAGAAATTATAAATCTCAAATTATTCCGGGTTTTAAATCTTTTGAGGAAACATTGAAATGGTTGTCTGAAAAAGTTGATATTATAGAAATACCATTAAGTAGTTTTACAAATTTCTTTTTAGAAAGCCAAAAATTTAATGCTATAAATGCAATTACTAATAACAATTTGCATTTATCTTCAGAAGATTTTGAGTTTATAGCATACAAATTACTATCTACATCAAAAAATGAGGCTTATAATGAAAAATTAGAAGATGAAAAATTTGTTTATATTTTATTTGAGCTAAGAACAAGGTATGTTATAAGCAATAGTGCTAAACTTCAATTAGAAATAGTGATTCAGCAAGGTATTGGTCAATATGATTATGAAAATAATACAGAATATTTGTTGTATTATATTAGCTGTATTGATAGACTAAAAAACAAGGAATATTAAGCAATAAGCAGGAAATCTGAAAAAAGGTCTCCTGCTTTTTTTCTGCCCGGAATCCGGGAGAAAGGAGGGCGCACACTTGCCATGCCCGCACTGTAAAATCACAATCATTAAGCGGAGCAACAATGAATCCGCTGTTTCTGCCGCCGCCTACCAGAGCGGCGAGAAACTGTTCTCTGAATACGACCAAGAGCAGAAACACTATCCCTACAAGAACGAAGTCACCCACAAAGAAATCATGCTCCCGCCCCATGTGCCGCCGGAGTATGCAGACCGCAATACTTTATGGAACTCTGCCGAAGCACAGGAAAAGCAATGGAACTCCCAGCTTGCCCGGAGGTTCGTGCTTGCCATCCCAAGGGAAATCCCATCGGAACAGCACGCCGACCTTATCCGTGACTACTGCCGGGAGTTTTTTGTTTCCAAAGGCATGATAGCCGATTTTGCCATCCATGACAAAGGGGACGGCAACCCCCACGCCCATATCCTGCTCACCATGCGGGCGATGGACGAAAAAGGCAGATGGCTCCCCAAATGCCACAAGGTATATGACCTTGACGGGAACGGCGAAAGAATCCGGCTCCCGTCCGGCAGATGGAAAAGCCACAAGGAGAACACCGTAGACTGGAACGACCGGAAGTATGCCGAAATCTGGCGGCAGGGATGGGCGGACACGGCCAACCGCTATCTGGAAGCCAACGACCGCCCGGAACGGCTTGACCTGCGCTCCTATGCCCGACAGGGGATTGATAAAATCCCCACCGTCCACATGGGGCCAGCCGCCTGCCAGATGGAGAAGAAAGGAATCCAGACCAACGTTGGCAACCTGAACCGGGACATCAAAGCCGCCAACTCCCTCATGCAGTCCATCCGCCAGATGGTGCGCCACTTAAAAGGCTGGATTGCCGATTTAAAAGAGAAAAAAGCCGCCCTGATGGAAGCATTGGAGCAGACGAAGGAACCGACCATACCGGAGCTGCTCTCACAGTATTTAGAACTGCGGAGCGGACAGCGTGCCGACTGGACTTCCAGAGGGAAGCTCAAAGGCACAGTTGCCGACTTCAACAGGGTACAGGCGGCAATGGAGTTTCTGCGGGAAAAAGGAATCTCCACCATAGAGAGCCTTGACACCCGGCTGGACGAAATCAGCCAGACCGCCGTTTCTGTCATGGAGAGCGTGAAAAAAAGCGAGAAGCGTATCAAAGCCATCGACACCATGTTGTCCTATATTGACAAATACGAAGCAAACAAGCCAGTCCATAAGGAGTACGCCGCTATCGGCTGGAAGAAGAAAAAAGAGCAGTTTGCAGAGAGCCACCGGGAGGAACTGGACGCTTACCATGCCGCCATCCGGTATTTTAAAGCCAACCTGAAAGGCAATTCCTACTCTCGCAAAGATTTGGAAGCGGAACGGGAACAGCTTGCTTCTGCCCTGCCGGAACAGGGGGAGGAACTGGAAGCGGTTCAGGCAGATGTAAAAGTGCTGCGGGATGTGCGCCGCTGGCTCAATCAGGTATTGCCATCCGAGCAGTACCGACAGACCGCCGAGCCGGGGAAGAAACCGTCCGTACAGGGGAACCTGAAAGGGCGGCAGGAACGCATCCGGCAGGAGCAGGCAGAGAAACGCCAGCCGCCCCGGACACAGAAACAACAGAATATGGAACTTTAAACAGGCACTTGTTTTGTGATTGTAAATCGCTGGCAAGTGCTTGTTCATTTGAACAAGACGGATTTACAGACAACGTGAACGACATTGTGTCGCTCACGTTGGGATTATCAGGAGGGAACGCCTATTGAACGTATTTGAAGCCGTGAAACAGTCCGTCACCACAAGGCAGGCTGCGGAGCGTTACGGAATCAAAGTAAACCGGAATGGGATGTGCGTCTGTCCATTCCATAACGATAAGAACCCAAGCATGAAGGTTGACCGCCGCTTTTACTGTTTCGGCTGCGGAGCCACCGGGGACGTGATTGACTTTGTTTCCCGGCTCCACGGTATCGGCAGTAAAGAAGCCGCACTCATGCTGGCACAGGACTTCTCCATCCCCTATGAGGACGGGAGGAACGCCGGGAAGCAGCCCATAAGGCCACGCCTGCGGAGGGAAACGGAGGAACAGAAATTTAAGCGCATGGAGCGGCACTGCTTCCGGGTGCTGTCCGACTATTACCATCTTCTGCGCCGCTGGAAGGAAGAATACGCCCCCAAACAGCCGGATGAAGCATGGAATCCCCGGTTTATAGAAGCCCTGCAAAACATGAGCCGTCTGGAATATCTGATGGACGTACTTCTATCGGGGGAACTTCCAGAGCGGGCAGCCCTTATCACAGGACACGGAAAGGAAGTGAGGAACCTTGAAAGACGGATGGCAGAACTTACCGCCCCAGATACGGCAGGAAATAGCGAACATGGCAGACAGCGCAGAGCCGCCCCGGAGCATTGAGGAAGTAAAGGCCATGCTGGAAACCACCGAGAAAGGCGGCTTCCGCAACAGCATGAGCAACTGCCTGACCGTGTTCCAGTGCGACCCGCTCCTTTCTGGGGCGGTTGCCTACAACCTGCTGACCGACCGCACCGATATTTTAAGGCCAATCGGCTACAAAAGAGCCACCGGAAGCCCCATGACCGACACGGACATGAAATATATCCGGCTGTATCTAGAAAAGACCTATGGCCTGACAAGCGAGAAAAAGATACAGGACGCCGCCGACCTTGCCGCCAATGAGAACAGCTACCACCCTGTCCGGGATTATTTAAACGGCCTGACATGGGACGGAACCGGGCGGATACGCTCCTGCCTGCGTCACTTTCTGGGAGCCGGTGAGGACGATTACACATACCAATCCCTGCGCCTGTTTTTGTTGGGAGCCATCCACCGGGCATTTTCCCCTGGCTGCAAGTTTGAAGTCATGCTCTGTCTGGTAGGCGGTCAGGGAGCCGGGAAGTCCACCTTCTTCCGTCTGCTGGCAGTCAAAGACGAGTGGTTTTCGGACGATTTGCGGAAACTGGACGATGACAACGTATACCGGAAGCTGCAAGGTCACTGGATAATCGAAATGTCGGAGATGATTGCCACCGCAAACGCAAAGAGCATAGAGGAAATCAAGTCATTTTTGAGCCGCCAGAAGGAAGTCTACAAGATACCCTACGAAACCCACCCGGCAGACCGCCCAAGGCAGTGCGTGTTTGGCGGCACGTCCAATGCCCTTGACTTCCTGCCCCTTGACCGCTCCGGCAACCGCCGTTTTATTCCCATACAGGTATGCCCGGAGCAGGCGGAAACACACATTTTAGAGGACGAAGCCGCTTCCAGAGCCTATTTAAACCAAGTGTGGGCGGAAGCGATGGAGATTTACAAAAGCGGCAGATGGAAGCTGACATTCAGCCCGGAAATGGTGCGCTATCTAAAGGAACATCAGCGGGACTTTATGCCGGAGGACACCAAAGCCGGGATGATACAGGCTTTCCTTGACAGCTACCCCGGCGATACGGTCTGCTCCAAACAGCTATACAAAGAAGCCCTGAACCATGATTTTGACGAGCCGAAACAATGGGAAATCCGGGAAATCAACGAGATAATGAACCAGTGCGTCACCGGCTGGAAGTATTTCTCCAATCCCCGGATGTTTGCCGGATACGGCAGACAAAAAGGATGGGAACGGGAGCAAAAGGCAAAAGCTGACGCTTGCGCCTTGACAACGGACACCGGCAACGGGGCGGGAAAAACCCCGGAGGGATTTATGCCGGTGCCGGAGCAGATGGAACTTCCATTCTGAAAAAATCCGGCAAAAGACAGCCCGTTGCACACTTCGTTGCTATCCCGTTGCCGGGCCGGTTGCCGGGGAAAATCCCGTAACTATCGGCTTTTCTCCCCTTTAACAACCAAAGCAACAGAAAAATAAAAGAAAAAGTATAAAATAACCCAACTGCCAGACAAGGATTCGTTCCAAGGTTTTTTGAAGCCCGTTGCCGGACTTCGTTGCCGACCTTCCCTGTCTGGCTGTTTTCATGTATGGAGGACAACTGCCTATGGCGAAAAATAAAACAGAGATTCATGTCACCACAGTATTTGACGGCGAGCTGGACGCTACGGACGTTTTCGTGAGCCTTATCGCACAGAAGCACAGCAGAAAAATAGATAAAGAATATCTTGCTAAAACACAAGAAATGAGATATAATAAAGACGAGGTTCAATGTGACCGTGTTCCGTCTGGATTGTGCGGGTAAACGGTTATGATGAACACTTTTGAATATGCAGGGATGGACACACTTCTTGCCGGGAGCTTCCGGGCGGCTATCTATTGCAGGCTGTCCAAGGACGACGACCTTGACGGGACGAGTGCCAGCATCGAGAACCAGCGGGATATGCTGGAAAAGTTCTGCCAGAAGCAGGGATGGGAGGTTACGGCAGTCTATCAGGACGATGGCTTTACCGGCTTGAACATGGAACGCCCCGACCTGAAACGGATGTTGAAAGCCATTGAGCGGAAACAGGTAAACCTTGTCATTACAAAGGATTTATCGAGGTTAGGACGGAACTACTTGCAGACCGGGCAGCTTATCGAGGATTTCTTCCCAAGGAACGGCGTGCGCTATATCGCCATGAATGACGGCATCGACACCATGCGGGACAACAACGACATTGCGCCCTTTAAAAATATCCTGAACGAGATGTACAGCAAGGATATTTCCAAGAAAGTCCATTCTTCCTATGTGCTAAAGGCGCAGAAAGGGCAGTTCACCGGCTGTATCGCCCCATTTGGCTACAAGAAAGACCCGGAGGACAAGAATCACCTTCTCATTGACGGGGAAACCGCCCCCGCTGTCCGGCAGATTTTTGGGTGGGCATTGGAAGGGAGAGGCCCCAACTACATCCGGCGCAGGCTGGAGCAGCAAAAAATCCCCTGCCCCACATGGTGGAACCGGAAGCGGGGACACCGGAACATCCGCACCAAATGGGAAAAGAAAGACCCGGAAAACGGGCGGTACGTCTGGGACTTCTCCGTGATTAAGGAAATCCTGATGAACCCCGTCTACACCGGCGCAATCGCTTCCCAAAAGACCGAGTACCGCTTTAAAATCGGCACTATCCGGGATAAGAAGCCGGAGGACTGGATTGTGGTGGAGGGGACGCATGAGCCGCTGGTGGACAAAAAGGACTTTGCGATTGTGCAGGAAAAACTGAAATCCCGCCAGCGACCGGGCAAATCCGGGGAAATCAACCTCTTTGCAGGGCTGATAAAATGCGGGGAGTGCGGAAAGGCTCTCACCATCCGCACCACGCATGAGAAGTTCCCGAAGCGTATTTTCTCCTGCAAGACCTATAATGCCTATGGGAAGCAGCACTGCACACAGCACCGGGTTGAATTTGACACGCTCTATTCTCTTGTGCTGAACAAAATCCGGGAGTGCGCCGCCGCTGCCCTGACAGACAGTGAAGCAGTAGCCGGACGGCTGACCGATACCTGCCATGCCAGGCAGAAAGACCAGCGGGAAGCGATGGAGCGCACCCTTGCCAAAGACGAAGAACGGATTGAAATGCTGGAAAAAATGGTGCTTCGGCTCTATGAGGACATGGTAGCCGGACGAATCACAGAAGCAAACTTCAATCTCCTGCTGGAAAAGACACAGAAGGAACAGGCGGAATTAAAAGCCAAGGTTGAGGAAGGCCGGAAACGCCTTGCCGATGAAATCCGGCTTGCCGTGGACGCAAGGCAGTGGGTGGAATCCATACAGGAATACCGGGACATCAACGAGCTGGACGCTTCCACCTTAAACCGCCTGATTAAAGAAATCGTTGTCCATGAAACCATAGACAGCGACAAGACAAGACACATTTCTATCGAAATTCATTTTAGTCTCAAACCCATACCGGAAGTGGAGCAGGTCACAGGCTGACCGCTCCCCTGTTCCGGGGGATTCTTTAAAAACTCCATATATATTTCTTGACGTGCCGCCGCCCGCCAGAAAGCTGTATTGTTCCTACTAATTGGGGATAACACAGCTCATGGCGGGCGGCGGCATTATCGTCATCGGCACGACCCTCATCCCCCTGCTGTCGGGGCTGTTTTAAGGGCGGCGGCTTATGGACTTTCTCACCGACTGGCTCACGGACTGGCTGAAAGAGCTGCTGATTGGCGGCATCATGGGGAACCTTGAGGGGCTCTTTGATACCGTCAATGCCCAGGTCGGAGAGATTGCGGTGCAGGTAGGGACGACCCCGGCGGCATGGAACGCCGGGGTTTTCTCCCTCATCCGCCAGCTTTCCGAGACGGTGATTTTACCCATCGCCGGGCTGGTGCTGACCTTTGTAGCCACCTATGAGCTCATCCAGATGCTTCTTGAAAAAAACAATATGCACGAAGTGGACGTGGCGAACCTCTACAAATGGATGTTCAAGACCGCGTGCGCGGTGCTGATACTTTCCAACACGTTCAATATCGTGATGGCCGTCTTTGACGTGTCGCAGAGCGTGATTTCCCGCTCTGCCGGACTGATACAGGGCTCCACGGCGGTTTCGCCGGATATGCTGAACAACCTCCAGACCACGCTGGAGGGGATGGATTTGGGGCCGCTTTTAGGGCTGTGGCTCCAGTCCTCCGTCATCGGGCTCACCATGCAGGCGCTGGGCATCATCATTTTCGTGCTGGTGTACGGAAGAATGATAGAAATATATCTGCTGACCAGCCTTGCGCCCATCCCCGTGGCGACCCTCTCCAACCGGGAGGTGGGCGGCATGGGCCAGAACTACTTAAAATCCCTTTTTGCCGTGGGCTTTCAAGGGATGCTGATTTTAGTCTGTGTCGGCATCTATGCGGTGCTGGTGCAGGGTATCGCTACCGGGGGCGACCCCATCGGCGCGATATGGGGAACCGTGGGCTATACGGTGCTCCTCTGCTTCATGCTGTTCAAGACCGGGACAATCGCCCGGAGCATCTTCGGGGCCCACTGATTTAGCGGCACTTCGGGACATTTTGTCCCAAAGTCCGGGAAAGGAGGCCGGATATGCCGAGACGGTACAAGCTGGGCCCGGAGGGTGAAATGCGCCGGGCATGGGGCGGAAAGCTCCCGGAGGAATTTGACCAGCGGGATATGCTGGCGTTCATGGCTGATACGGACTTGCTCTTGGGCGGGACGGTATCAGCGGAAACCCTGTCCGCGATACACGCGGCAGGCTATGACTATATGGGCGGGGCGGTCATACCCCGGCCCGGAAAGGAGGATTTATCTATGGCGAACACACAGACGGCGGTTCAGACCGCTGAAATGGCGGAGGCCGCCCAGGAGGAAATGCGCCGTCTGATTTTCGAGGCCCCTATCGCGGAGCTGGCCAAACACCAGGGCATCAGCGTGGACGAGGCAGTGGCCCTCCGGGTGGAGCAGAACCTTGCCGCCGCCACTATCCCCATCGAGGTGTCGGTGCGGCCCATTGAGCCCCAGGGCAAGCTGATTGGTTTTGCCAGTGTCAACTTCGGCGGCGTGGTGGTGGACGATTTCAAGGTGGTGAACGGGCAGAACGGCATCTTCTTGGGTGCGCCCTCAAAACCCGACCCCACCAGCAGGACGGGCTACCGGGCCACGGTGCGTATCAATGACCGGGGAACCCAGGAGCGGCTGAACGCGGCGGGGGTGGAGGCGTACCATTCGGCGGTTGAAAAGCTGATTGCCCGGGCGGAGGCGGTGCGCCCCGCGCCCATCCGGGAGCAGATGGACAAGGCGGGAAAGGAGGCCGCGCAGAAAAATGCCGCCCGCTCCGCCCCGGCAAAGGGAAAGGAGGGACGGGATGGCAGATAGCTTGGCCTTGGGACAAAATGTCCCAAAGTCCCCGGAGGGCCCGGTGCTGGAGCCCTCCGGCTTGTTTCTGATGGACGGTATCGCGGGCCTGCGCTCCCTCCCGGAGCACTCGGTTGATATGCTTCTGACCGACCCGCCCTACGGCACGACCCGCAACTACTGGGACGTGCCTTTGCCCCTCCCGGAGCTGTGGGAGGCGGTGCGCTGGGCCGTCAAGCCCTCCGGGGCGGTGCTGTTCTTCGCACAGTGCCCCTATGACAAAATCCTCGGCGCGTCCAACCTCTCCATGCTCCGCTATGAATGGGTGTGGTATAAGAGCCGCTGTACGGGATTTCTCAACGCCCGCCGCGCCCCGCTGAAAAAGACGGAGAATATTTTGGTGTTCTATCGGCGGCTCCCCCTCTACAACCCGCAGTTTGAACAGGGCAAGCCCTACAAAAAGATTGCGTCCCAGCGCGACCAGAGCCCCAACTATGGGAAGTTTGTCCGCTCCGGCAGCGGCTCGGAGGACGGGCGGCGGTTCCCGGGGAACCTGCTTTCATTCCAGACCGTGGCCCATACCGTCCACCCCACGCAGAAGCCCGTGGAGCTGTGTGAGTATCTGATAAAGACCTACACCGCCCCCGGCCAGGTGGTGGCGGACATCTGCGCGGGCTCCGGCACGACGGCCATCGCCGCACTGAACACGGGCCGGGAATTTATCTGCTTTGAGACGGCCCCGGCCTTTTACGGCCCGGCCACTGAGCGCATCACCCAGGCGCGGGCGGCTGTGGCCGCTGGCGGAAAGGGGGTGTGACTATCGGTAAATATAACGTGATATACGCCGACCCGCCGTGGCGGTACGCCCAAAAGGGCCTGCAAGGTGCGGCGGAGCGGCACTACCCCACAATGGGGATTGAGGAATTATGCGCGTTGCCCGTGGCGGAATTGGCGGCCCCGGACAGCGTTCTTTTTCTGTGGGCCACGTTCCCCCAGCTCCCGGAGGCCCTGCGGCTCATCAAGGCGTGGGGCTTCCAGTATAAGTCCGTGGGCTTTGTCTGGCTGAAAAAGAACAAAAAGGCGGACAGTTGGTTTTACGGGCTGGGCTTTTGGACGCGGGCCAATGCGGAGGTGTGCCTGCTGGCGACCCGTGGGCATCCCCGGCGAAAGGCCCCCAACGTCCACCAGTTCATCATCTCCCCTATCGAGGGCCACAGCAAAAAGCCGGACGAGGCCCGTGACAAAATCGTGGCCCTTATGGGGGACGTGCCCCGGGTGGAGCTGTTCGCCCGCCAGACGGCCCCCGGCTGGGACGTGTGGGGGAACGAGGTGGAGCCCACCGAGGGACTTCGGGACATTTTGTCCCAAAGGAAAGGAGGCTAAAAATGCCCTATGTGAACGTACCTAACGACCTATCGAAAATCAAGACCAAAATCGCTTTCAATCTGACAAAACGCCAGCTTGTGTGTTTCGGCGGCGCGGCCCTTGTGGGAGTCCCCTCCTACCTGCTGGCCCGGAGCTCGTTTGGGAACACGGCGGCGCTTTTTTTGATGCTGGGCATCATGCTCCCGGCGTTTCTGCTGGCAATGTACGAGAAAGACGGCCTGCCGCTGGAAAAGGTGGTAAAGAACATCATCCGGGCCAAGTACCTGCGGCCCGGCGTGAGGCCCTACAAGACCGGGAATATCTACGCGCCCTTTACCGGGCAGGACGGGGCGGGAAAGGAGGCAGTGAATGGAAAACCGAACAAGCAGGCGAAAAAATAAGGCGGCGTTGTCCGCCCAGCAGTCCATCCCCTATGTGGCGATGCACCCGGACGGGGTGTGCCAGCTCCCCGGCGGGCTCTACACAAAGACCGTGGAATATGAGGACATCAACTACTCCGTGGCATCCACCGAGGATCAGTCCGCGATTTTCAGCGGGTGGAGCGCGTTCCTCAACTACTTCGACAGCGCGCTCCCCGTCCAGCTCTCCTTTATCAACCGCCGCTCCCACTCCACCAGCCGCTACCATGTGAACATCCCCGCCCAGGCGGACGATTTTGACAGCATCCGGGGCGAGTTCGTGGGGATGCTGAAACGCCAGATTGCCCGGAGCAACAACGGGATTGAACGCTCCAAATATATCACCTTTGGCGTGCCCGCCGAGGGGATTGCCGCCGCCCGCCCCCGGCTTGACCGGGTGGAGGCGGACGTGATGGGCAACCTCCACCGGCTGGGCGTTCCCTCGGCCCCGCTGGACGGGCGGGAGCGGCTGGCTCTCCTGCATGGGCAGATGCACCCCGGACGGCGGGAGCCGTTCCGCTTTAGCTGGGCGGATATTTCCAGAACGGGCATGGGCACAAAGGACTTCATCACCCCCAGCGGCGGCTTTGACTTTAGGGGCTCCCGGTTCTTCCGGGTGGGCGGCTTTTGGGGCGCGGCGTCCTATCTTCAGATTTTGGCGTCCGAGCTTTCTGACCGCCTTTTGCGGGAAATTCTGGAGCTGGACGCGGAGCTCACCGTCACCATGCACATCCGGACCGTTGACCAGTTAAAGGCGATAAAGACCATCAAGGGGAAAATCTCGGACATTGACAAGATGAAAGTGGAGGAGCAGAAAAAAGCCGTCCGCGCCGGGTACGACATGGATATTCTTCCCCCCGACCTGATCACCTTTTCCAAGGACGCGGCGGAGCTCTTGGGGGATTTGCAGTCCCGGAATGAGCGGATGTTCCTTTTGACGTTTACCGTCATCAACCTCGCCCCCACCCGCCAGCGGCTGGAAAATGACGTGTTCACCGTCTCCGGCATCGCGCAGAAATACAACTGCGCCTTAAAGCGGCTGGACTGGCAGCAGGAACAGGGCTTTATGTCCTCGCTGGCCCTCGGCTATAACGAGGTGCAGATACAGCGGGGCATGACCACCAGCTCCACCGCGATTTTCATTCCCTTTATGACCCGGGAGCTCCGTATGGGCGGGCAGGCCCTCTACTACGGCATGAACGCCCTTTCCCACAATGTCATCATGGCAGACCGGAAAAAGCTGAAATCCGCAAATGGGATGTACCTCGGCTCCACAGGCTCCGGCAAGAGCTTTGCCGCCAAGCGGGAATTGATAAACGTCTTTCTTGCCACAAGTGACCGCATCGTTATCGTTGACCCGATGGGGGAATATTCCCCGCTGGTGCGGCGGCTGGGCGGGCAGGTGATAGAGATCGCCCCGGACAGCCCCCACCATATCAACCCGATGGATATTCAGATGGGGCTTAATGACGAGGACAGCCCCCTTTCCATGAAAGCGGATTTTCTTCTTTCGCTGTGCGAGCTGGTGGTGGGTGGCAAGGACGGACTGCAACCTATCGAAAAGACCGTGATTGACCGCTGTGTGCGGCTGGTGTACCGGGAGCTTGCGCTGGGGCTGGAGGGCGCAAAGATGCCCTTGCTCCAGGACTTGTACGAGGAGCTCTTGAAACAGCCGGAGCCGGAGGCAAAGCGCGTGGCGACTGCCCTTGAGCTCTACTGTACGGGCTCCCTTAACCTTTTCAACCACCCGACCAACGTGGACTTGAGCTCCCGGGTGGTGTGCATCGTGCTGAAAGGGCTGGGGGAGAACCTCCGCAAGATTGCGATGCACGTCACCAACGAGTTTGTCACCTCGGCGGTGCATACCAACTACCAGAACGGGGCGGCGACATGGTGCTACTTTGACGAGTTCCACATCCTCCTGCGCGACCCGCTGACCGCCAGCTATTTTGTGGCGGTGTGGAAGATGCTCCGCAAAAAGGGCTGTGTGCCCTCGGCCCTCACCCAGAACGTGAAAGACCTTTTGGCCAGCCGGGAGATTGAGAACATACTGGATAACACCGACTTCCTCGTCCTGCTCTCCCAGGCCCAGAGTGACCGGGCCATCATCGCAAAACAGCTCGGCATTTCCGAGCACCAGCTTTCCTATATCACCCACAGCAACAGCGGCGAGGGCCTGCTGTTCTATGGGAATGTGACGATACCCTTTGTTGACCGTTTCCCCAAGGGGGAGATTTACAACCTGCTCACCACCCGCCCGGAGGACATAGCCAATGACCAGAGGAACGAATAGCGCCGGGCCCGCCGGGGACAAAGGCACTTCGGGACAAAATGTCCCAAAGTCCCCCAAGGGGCCCAAAACCAGAAAATCGAAATTCCGCATGGAAAGCGAACAAGAGAAAATCAGCAAGTCCAAGCTCCGCATGGAGACGCGGGAGGACAAGCTGAACCGGGCCCGGAAGAAGCTGGAGGGCAAAAAGCCGCCAAAACCCAGGGGCCCGGTGCGCCGGGCGCTGGGGGCCGCCGGGTGGAGCGCACACGGTTTTGTGCATGGCAAGGTTTATGAGGTGGAGCATGAAAACGTGGGAACCGAGGGGGCCCACCGCTCCGAGCTTTTGGGCGAGGCCGCCCTCCGGCATGGGACGCGGTATGCGAAAAAGCGCATCCGGGAGCACCCGGCCCGGGCTGTCCATAAGGCCGAGGCGCAGTACATCAAGGCCCGGGCGGACTACCAGTTCCGCATGGCCGCCCAGGAGAACCCAGAGCTTGCAAAAAACGCCGTCACCCGCTACTGGCACAAGCAAAAGCTGAAAAAGCAGTACGCCAAACAAGCGCGGCAGGCGGCGAAACAGACCGCGAAACAAGGGGCCAAGGCCGCCGGGAAAACCGCCGCCGCCACGGAAAAGCTGGCGGAGCGGGCCGTGGCTTTCGTGAAACGGCATCCCGTGGGGGCGCTTATCGCGCTGGCCTGCGTGGTGCTCGTTTTATCCCTCCAGTCCTGCGCGTCCTCCCTTATCACTTTGGGGAACGCCGCCGCAGGCGCGGTTGGGGCCACCACCTACCCCGCCCAGGATGGGGATATGCTGGGGGCCGAGGCCGCTTATTGTTCGCTGGAGGCGGAGCTCCGGCATTATCTCGATACCTACGAAAGCACACACGACTATGACGAGTACCATTTTGATTTGGACACTATTGAGCACGACCCCTATGTGTTGATTTCCTTATTGAGCGCATGGCATGAGGGCGAGTGGACGCTGGCGGATGTCCAGCCTACGTTGCGGATGCTCTTTGACCGCCAGTACACGCTGACAGAGAACGTGGTAAAGGAGCGGCGGTACTACATCGAAACGGATACATGGACGGACGAGGACGGCAATACCCACACTGACAGCTACCGGGTGTATTACGATTACTACATCTGCACTGTGACACTGGATAACTTCAACCTTTCCCATCTTCCTATCTATATCATGGGGGAGGAAAAGGTTTCCCGGTATTCCCTCTACATGGCAACGCTGGGGAACCGCCCCGACCTCTTTCCCGGCTCGTCCTATGTGGGGAAATACACCAGCCCGCCGGAAGGCTACGAAGTGCCGGGGGAATATCTGGACGATGAAACATTCGCGGCGATGCTCTCCGAGGCCGAGAAATACCTCGGTTATCCCTATGTATGGGGCGGGAGCTCCCCGGCCACGTCCTTTGACTGCTCCGGCTTTGTTTCGTGGGTAGTCAATCATTCCGGCTGGAACGTGGGGCGGCTGGGGGCCCAGGGGCTCTACAACATCTGCACCCGCACCAGCTCCCCCCGCCCCGGAGATTTGGTTTTTTTCAAGGGAACCTATGACACCCCGGGAGTCTCCCACTGTGGCATCTATGTGGGGGACGGGATGATGCTGCACTGTGGCGACCCTATCAGCTACGCCAACTTAAACAGCAGCTACTGGCAGGCCCACTTCTACGCCTACGGGCGTTTACCATGAAAAGGAGGTTTTCAATGGCGATTAGCAAGAGCGCAAAAATCATGGCCGAGATAGAAAAGGTCAAGGCCAAAATCAGCGACCAGCAGGCCCGGCTGAAAGAGCTGGAACAGAAACACAAGGAGGCCGAGAACGAGGAAATCGTGGACATCGTGCGGGGCATGAGCATTTCCCTTGAGGAGCTCCCGCTGGTGCTCCAGCGCATCAAGGCCGGGGACACTTTGGGACAAAATGTCCCGAAGTCCGCTGGGCCGGAAAAGGAGGACGCGGAATGAAAGGAAAAAAATATCGTGTAGTGGCGGCGGCTCTGTGCGCCGCTTTTTTGCTGTGCGGCATCACCACCACGGCCTACGCCGGGGGCGGCGAGGAATGGGAGGACGGTACGGGCGGCCCGGAGTGGGAGGGGCTTGACCCCGTGGAGCCCCCGGCCACCCCGGAGCCGGAACCCGAGCCCAACCCATTCACCCCGGACGGCCAGGGGACGATGGTGGATAACGCCACCGACCAGGACGGCAAGGAATTTTTCACCATCATGGCGGCAGACGAGTCCGTGTTCTATCTGGTGATTGACCGCCAGCGGGAGACGGAAAATGTGTACTTTCTGAACGCCGTCACCGTGGCCGATTTAATGGCCCTTGCGGAGCCCTCCCCGGAGGCTGTCCCCGAACCGCTCCCGGAGCCGGAGCCCGAACCTGCTACCGAGCCGGAGCCGGAGCCCGAGCCGGAAAAATCCGGCGGGGCGGGGACGCTCCTGCTGGTGCTGGCGGTGCTGGCCCTCGGCGGCGGGGCCGGGTGGTACTTCAAGATTTACCGCCCCAAACAGCAGGCCGCCGCTCCCAGCGAGGATTTTGAAGAGGCCGTGGAATACGGCGAGGACTATGGCGGCGGTGAGTATGACGACCTCCCCCCGTGGGATGAGGAAGAAGAAAAGGAGGACGGAGAATGAATTTCACATCGAACCCTTTGGAACGGGAAATGAAACGCCGCCCACGGCCCCGGGCTCCCCGCCCGGAACAGCCCCGGGAGGGCTCCCGGTGCTGTGGCTGTCCCTACTGGCGCGGCATCCCCTGCGGCTCCTGCTTTCAGAGCCTTTTGAAAAAACCGGACGGGAGGTGATATTTTGCGCGAGCTGACCCGTGAGGAAAAGGCCGCTATCCGCTCCCTTGTAGTGAAATGGTGCGCCAACTATGACCGGGAATATGGCTGTCTGCCCCTTGACTGCGAGTGCTATATGCTGGGGAAGTGCTGGACGGGGGCTTACTGCCGCTACTTCCGGGAGGCGGTGCTCCCCTTAAATCCCGCGCTGGAGGCCGCGCTGACTGACGGCCCGGCCCCCGGCCTGCGGCCCTGCGCCGTCTGCGGGCGGCCCTTTGCGCCGGAGGGAAAAAGGGCGTTCTGTTCGGCGGCCTGCGCCGAAAATGCGCGGCGGAAACGCCAGCGCGGCTATATGCGGAAAAGGCGGCTGGACTGTTAGCTTTTGCCGCTTGAAAACCCGCTTGTATCAAGGCTTTCCGGGCGCGGTTCATGGGGGCCCGGTATGTTTCTATGTCCGGCCCCCGTTTCCCGGCCCAAAAGCTAACATCTGAGAGGAGGTAACTTTGGAAAAAGCGCAGGAATACAAGTATTATTCTACCCAGCGGCCCGTGGACATCGGCACGTTCCCCAATGGCAAGGAAAACCCGCCCATCCGGATCGAAAACTACGAGGGCCGGATTTGGGTGGAGCATGATACCCGGCTTGCATGGGGCGAGCTGGCATATGCCCGGCCGCTCACGGAAAAGGAGCTCTATAACTACGAGCTCAAGCCATCCCGTGATAACCCGGATATGCGGCGGCTGATGGATGCCCAGGCCCAGGTGGTGGGGAAATGGGAGGACGAGGGCCGCGTCCCTGATGGAAAGCGGCTGACATGGTTTTACCCGGATTTTGGGTGCTATGTAGTGAAAGAATTTGTTTCCCCGGAGCGGCTGGCCGAGTGTGCCCGTGGGGTGGAGCTCCAGCAGGAGGCCGCTGGCCGTAAACGGGCCCGGCAGGAAAAACCCCCGATTGCCGCACAACTGCGGGAGGCTGGGAAACTGGCCGGGGAACGGCAGGCCCCCGCCGCGCCCAAACGGAACGCGCCCGACCGGGGCGATAGGTAGGCATGGCCGGAAAAAAGCGCCGCCGCCCCGTCCATCTTCATGTGATGGTATCCGAGGAAGAGCAGGCGCTTATCCGGGAACGCATGGCCCAGGCGGGCATCCGCAACATGGGCGCGTATATGCGGAGGATGGCCCTCTGCGGCTATGTGCTCCAGATTGACCTTGCCCCCGTCCGGGAGCTGGTGTCTCTCCAGCGGCGGTGCTCAAACAACCTTAATCAAGTGGCTATCCATGCCAACACCTACGGGGGGATTTACCCCGAGGAAATATCGGCCCTCCAGCGGGACTACTCCGCTTTGTGGGGGCCTTTGTCTAATTTGCTGAAACAGCTTTCCGCGCTGGTGGAGCTGTGATTTGCTGAGGAGCGGTGCTGTGCCGCTCCCCGGCTTTTCGTACTTCGGGACATTTTGTCCCAAAGTACAGGTAGATTGTTGGATAAGAATATGATATACTAAATCTCTAATCAAAGAACAAATCAAAAAATGCTCTTTGATTTTGAATCAATTCGGTGGAAGAGGTAAATATATGGGGATTATTGGAATAGGAAAAGAAACGTATTTATATGTCAATGGCATTTCATGTTCTCACGAAATAAATTTGCGAAAAGACGTTACACTTATACCTGTTGATTCAAAAATGAAATTTGATATAGTTTCAAAGTTAATTAAAAACGACATTGATTTTTCTGTCGCTGTTTTGAGTTCTGAAACATTATCCTCCCAACTGAGAATAACTTCTTCTGATGCTGAACAATTAGCAGTAGCGACTTGGAATGCACAATGGGATTGCATCTTGTTGGGAGCACTTTTTAATTGTGAAGTTATGAGCAATCTACAATCTGATAAACCCGTTAATACGCAAGAAAAAGCAACGTACATAAATATTACAAACTATGCGTTTCATGCGTTGTTGAGGGAATGTTATAATCTCTCTGAAACTGATGAAAAATGGCTTAGCAGCTATTATTGCGTTGCTATGAAACTAATAGAATTTGATACTTACAGAACGGCGGTTCATGCTTTGGCAAGCTATCGATGGCACTCAATGCCGCGTGTTCAACTGGCAATTTTATGGTCTGGAATTGAATCCTTATTTAATGTTAGCACTGAAGTTAGTTTTAGAGTAAGTCTTTATATTGCGCGGTTCTTAGCTGGTCATGATGATATAAAGGCGAATGAGGTATTCAAAAAAGTTAAAAAACTCTATAATATGCGTTCATCTGCAGTACATGGAAATAAGATGAAAGAGGATATTTCCTCATTTGTCACTGAATCTGCTGTATTGCTTAATCAGTTAATTATACATTGTGCAGAAATAGGAGAATTGCCTAATACAGAAAAACTCATTTTTAATATATAAATTGCAAAATAATTTCCGCTATATTGTTCACGAATATTGGTGGTGTAATGCTTTGGGACATTTCGTCCCAAAGTTATGATTCACTGCAAAGGAAAATATAATATGTTTTTATGAAAATAAAAGTAAAATAGAAAGAAGTGTATAGTATGGTAGAAAATATGTCAATGGTTACTCATCAAATGTTTGAACATGCGTGTGCTTTTGCAGATTGTGCAAGATATTGCCAAATAGAGCCGAACAATATAAAGCACCGAACAAAATCCCATTCTGTATCGGGAATTGTAAATTCCGCTTTTGCTTGTGAAGTATTCCTTAAAACATTACTGGTTTTTCACGGTGTCCCGGTTGAAGAACTAAAGTGTCATGACTTGAAAAGACTATGGGAAAAATTCAAAACAAAGGATGCAAATACTGCATTATCCGTTGAGCTTGGACTGCGTGAATGGTTCAAGTCCCAAAATGCCAATATGTTTGATGAAATGTTAAACGATATTTCAAATGCGTTTGAATATTGGCGATATATTTATGAGAAACAAGAGGGACGCATCAATCTAAACTTTTTAGTGGGTTTTAGAGATTTGTTACGGGAAGTATGTTGCAATCAATTATATGGGAAATCATGGAGCGAGTACGAAAAGGGAGAATAATATAGAGTCATTCATATATGGATGGAATATGACAGCGGGCGCTTTGCCTGCTGCCTTTTTTCATGGCGAGAGGAGGTGCTACCACGGCCACGACCTACATCCGGCCCTACAAGCAGGCAGCGGGACTGAGCGCCGTCCAGACGATGGAGGAGCGGTTTGCCTACGGGCTCAACCCCCAAAAGCTGGGGGCCGTGTCCTCCCACCTTTGCGACCCGGCCACAGCCGCCGCCGAGTTCCTGCTGGTGAAAAGCGAATACCAAGCGGCCACCGCCCGGCCCGTGGAGCGCGGGGCTCTGTTCTTCCAGATACGGCAGGCGTTCCCGCCCGGCGAGGTCACGGCGGAGGAGGCTAACAAGCTGGGCTTTGAAACGGCGATGCGCTGGACGAAAGGCAAATACCAGTTTTTCGTCTGCACTCATACCGACAAGGGCCACATTCACAATCACATCTATTTCAATTCCACGGCCTTTGACTGCTCCCGGAAATTCCATAATTTCCTCGGCTCCAGCTTTGCCCTCCGGCGGCTGTCTGACCGGGTATGTCTGGAACATGATTTGTCCGTGATACAAAATCCCAAACAGCACAGCAAGGGCCGCTTTCTCCACTATGGCCAGTGGGTGGGGGAAAAGCCGCCCTCCGCGCAGCAGCGGGTGCGGCTGGCAATCATCGCGGCTCTTGAAAAAAAGCCCGCCGACTTTGCCGCGTTCCTCCGGCTGATGGAGGAGTCCGGCTTTGCCGTCAAGCGCGGGCGGGGCGGCGTGGTGTCGTTCCTCGCGCCGGGGCAGGACAAGTACACCCGGCTCCGGGCATCCACCCTCGGCGCGGGCTTTGACCCCGAGGACATCCGGGCAGTGATCGCCGGGGAGCGGCCCCTCCCGGAGCTCCCCAAGAACGCGCCGCCCCCGGCCCGGCAGGTGGGGCTTATCATTGACATTCAAAAGCGCATGGCCGAGGGCAAGGGCCCGGCTTATGAACGGTGGGCGAAAGTCTACAACCTAAAGCAGATGGCCGCCGTCCTCCAGTTTTTGCAGGAAAACAATCTCACCGACTATGACGCGCTGGCGGCAAAGACCACGGCGGCGGTTGACCGGGCCCACGCGCTGGCCGGGGAGCTCCAGACCACCGAGGCCGCCCTCTCCAAAGTCTCCGGGCTGATGGGGGCCGTGGTGGACTATGCCAAGGCCCGGCCCGTTTTTGACGGCTACAAGGCGGCCCGGTACTCGAAAAAGTACCTTGCCGAGCATGAGGCGGAGCTTGCCACCTACCGGGCGGCCCGGGCCGCTATGAATGAATTGCTGGGCGGTGAAAAGCTCCCCAAAATGGACGCGCTGAAAAAACAGCGGCGGGAGCTGGCGGATAAGAAAAAGGCCCTCTATGCCGAGTATAGGCAGGCCCAGCGGGATATGCGGGAGGCCGTGGCTGTCAAGGCCAACATCGACCATCTGCTCGGACTGACGGACGGGCGCACTGATAAGGAACAGACGCGATAGCGGCGGTGACGCAGCCAATCTCTTTGGGACATTTTGTCCCAAAGAGCCGGGTTTGGGGAGGCTCCCCAACAAGCATTTTTGCGGGCCTGCGGCCCAGCAAAAATTTCGGAGTGTGGCCACACCCGAATTGCTTGCCGTTTATGCGCTCCCCTATACATGGCGCGAAAAACGGAGGCCGCGCTTTTCCTTACGCTCCCTCCGTTTCTCTGGCTTTTCTGATACCCTCTGCGGCTCCCTCTATGATGATAAGCTCCTTTTCGTCCATTCCGTTCAGCATCCGGTCAATGTGTTTCCGGCGCTCACTCTCGCCGCTCAGCTTGTCCGGGTAGAAAAATTCATCTACGGAAATATCAAAAAGGGTGACGAGTTTGTAAAAGGCGTTGAGGCTGGTATGCTGGCCCCGGTTCTCAATATACATGATGGAGCGCGGGGTGAGGTCTACAAGCTGGGCCAGGTGCTCCTGCGTCCAGCCTTTGGCTTTTCGTCTGCGCTTGATTTCTTGGCCCAGGGCATGACAGTCCAGGCGCTTTTCATATTGGTACATTTTCACATCACCTCTATATTATTTTACATTTCGGGGCGGGATATGAGAACGAAACACAATTTTATTTTTAAGTAGCATTTAATTTCACTTTTTTGGATATACCATTGACAAAAGAAAATCCATCTGATAGAATAAAACAATAAAATTAAAAAAGAAAAGGTGATGAAGTCCGGCACATCAGATGTCACATAATCAGTGGCATGGGCGTGACTGGAAAAGAGTAGATAAAATCAACTAAATAGGTTAAGAAACAACTGTTTTTACAGTTTTGTTTCTGCGCCTACTGTTTGATTTTATTTTACTCTTATCTATCTTTCATCTTTTTAAGGAAGTTAGCCGTAGAGTAAAATCTACGGCTTTTTATTTTGTCCAATTACGAAAGGAGAGCTCGTATGCTAACAGAATTAACACCGCTTTTCAAAAAGCCCCCTCTCTATACTAAAACAGAGATACCTTTTTGGGATGATGAACACATTTCACTACAGATGCTTAACGCCCATCTAAATCCAAACTATGATGGAGCAAGTAGAAAATTGGAGTTTATTGAAAAATCAGTTGATTGGATCAGCAAAATACTTCCCTCAGAACACTATCCATCAGTACTTGACATTGGATGTGGCCCCGGTCTTTATACTGAGCGGTATGCAAAAAAGGGGTATAGGGTTGTAGGTGTTGATTTTTCACACCGTTCTATAAATTATGCTCAGATGAGCGCAAAGAGAAAAGGACTACCTATTGACTATTTTTATCAAGACTATCTGAACTTATCTTTAGATAAAAAATTTGACTTCGCAACAATGATTTACTGCGACTTCGGGGCATTATCGACAAATGACCGAAAACAATTATTGAAAATCATTTACCAACATCTCAAACCCGGCGGAAGGTTTTTGCTGGATGTATTTTCTCTCACCCAGCTTGAAAATTTTCAAGAAAGCCAAACATGGGAAGTCTGTCCTGACGGCGGCTTTTGGTATCCAGAAAACTACATCGCATTAAACAGGGCTTGTAAATACCCCGATAATGTAACACTTCGCCAAACATTGGTTATCGCAAAGAAGAAAGTAAGCAATTACTATTTGTGGGATACTTACTTTTCTAAAAAAGCACTGGAAGAGGAGGCAGTTGGTAGCGGTTTCAAAATATGCGAATATTTTGGTGATGTATCTGGTAGCACATACAGCGAACACAGTTCAACTCTTGCAGTTTTGTTGAAAAAATAATTTGTACTGGCAGTCACCCTGGCGATTAAAAAAAACCGTAAATCGGCAGGGTGATTTGCTATGCCCATTTCAAGTTGTTTTGGCGAGTGACGGTTTTGAAATAACCGTCATTTTTCTTTAATATGGACTGAATTATTTGAGACATGGCGGTATTTAGGAGATGTCGCTATGTTTCTTTCTATATTTGTCCCACTTAACTTGTCAAAAAAAGTTTAGCCCCTCCATCGGGTTACTCTGGCCAGCAACACAAAATTTGCAAGTACATAAAGAACTGCGTCATTTCATGCGCCCGCACAGTACAACGCTGTGCGGGCGTTGTCGTTTCTTGTCGGCTCCACTTTGGGACAAACAGTCCCAAGGTGGAGAGCGGCTCCCCCGGGTGTCGCTCCCCGCCGCCCTCCATATCGTTTCCCGGAAACCCAACCACAAAAAACGATATGGAGGTACATACAATGACTATCATCAACTTGCGCGACTTTTACTACTGGTACACCCAGGATGAATATATTGAGGTTTCTGACGATGTGGCCGAGGCGCTCCGAGCCAGCGTCCGCTATGAGGCGGCCTATACCGAGCGGGCCCGCTACAACAAGGCGTACTATTCCTTGGATGCGGATGACGGCATTGAGTATTCCGCCTGCCTGCACGAGCTCACCCCGGACGAGGTTCTGGAGCTCAAGGAGCGGTTCTGCCGTCTGTGGAACGCGCTGAACAGCCTGCCGGAAACCCAAGGCCGCCGGGTGGACGCTCACTTTATCCTCGGTATGACTTACCGGGAGATTGCCCAGGCCGAGGGCGTGGATAAGAGCGCGGTGCGGCGCTCCGTTCTCTGCGGCATCGCACAGATGAAAAAATATTTGAGAAAAAATCCGTGATTGCCGTCTCCATTTGCTCCATTTTTCTGGTGGTATATGAGAGGAAGTTTTTTCTTCTCCACAACTGAATAGCGGGCGGCCCCGGGTGAACGCGGGGAGCCGGGCGGCGGGTGCGCTGTGACTTCTCCCACGGGAGGACGAGCGACCAACACCACCGCCGCGAGTGGGGAACCTGCCAGCCCCACGGCCACGATCCGCGAGGGACAAGCTGGCCGCTTGCCGCTTGGGGCCGCCGCACAAAACAAGGGAACGCCGGGCCGCTACTCGCTGTCTTTTGACGGGCCAAACATACGGGCCCGGCGCTCCCCATTTCAAACAAGTTCGAGACAAATTGTCCCAAGGTGAGGACAGGCCAAAGGGCGGCACTTTTCGGAGTGCTGCCTTTTAGCGTTTCCCCACCAACCAAAAACGCAAAAGGAGGTTTTGCCGTGAAACTGACCGCACAAGAGCTGGAACAAATGAAAAGCGTGGACATCGGCGCGGTGAGCGCGGATGCGCTGGCTGACGTGAGCGGTATGGCCTTTGACCGCACCCTCCCCCGGGAGGAGCGGCTGGCCCAGTTCGTAAAACGGGCCGTCAATCCCTACTGCTTTAGCGTGGGCGGCGTGGGCGTGAAAATCGAATTTGCCGAGGGCGGCCCCTCCCTGCAGGAGACGCTGACCGCCTTTCTTATCCGGCAAAAGAGCGGGCTGTAACTACTGTTGCGGCCCGTTCCTACTTCGAGACAAACTGTCCCAAAGCATCGACATCCTTGTTGATTGCCCCGGGCAGAGGTATAATATAAGTGTAATGTGATAGGGAAGGAGGAACAATGGCACGAACAAAAAACAGAGGGTATCAGCAGACTTTGGCCCCTACCTATACGGCCCGGCTCTGGAAAATGGGCGGCTACATCCGGCTTTCCCGAGAGGATTTACAGAAAATCAACCGGGGGCTTGACGATAGCAACAGCGTGAAAAACCAGCGCGACATTCTCAATGATTTTCACTTCAACCATGCGGAAGAATTTGAAAGCTACACCGAGTATGTGGATGACGGCCACACGGGAACCGATACGGAGCGCGAAAGTTTCCAGCGGCTCTTGGGGGATGTGATGAGCGGGAAAATCAACTGCGTTGTGGTGAAAGACCTTTCCCGTTTCGCCCGGAATTATAGCGATGCCGGAAGTCTGATTGATAACCTTTTTGTGCAGATGGGCGTCCGCTTTATCAGCTTGGCCGAGGGCGTGGACAGCTACCTAAACCCGGACAGCGTGAACAGCATCATCGTTCCGATAACAAACGTGATGAATGACCAGTATTGTTATCAGACCTCAAAGAAAATCCGGCAGGTTTTTGATTATAAGCGGCGCAACGGCCAGTACATAGGCTCTTTTGCTCCCTACGGCTACATAAAAGACCCCAAAGACAAGCACCAGCTAATCGTTGACCCGGAGGCCGCTGAAACCGTCAAAAAGATATACGAGATGTGCCTGCAAGGTACGGCCAAACTTCAAATTGTGATGTATCTGAATGACCACGGCATACCCAGCCCCACAGCTTACCGAAAGCTAAAGGGCCTGCCCTACTCCCCGGCTATATCGGACGCTCCCATGTGGGGGAACAAGATTATAACGGATATTCTCAGAAATCCTATTTACACCGGGGATTTAGTACAGGGCCGCCGCCGGGTGAAAAGCTACAAGGTACACCAGATTGAGGCTGTGCCAGAGGATGAATGGGTGCGCGTCCCCGATACCCACGAGGCCATCATCACCCACGAAACCTTTGACCGGGTGCAGGAACTTCTGAAACGTGACACCCGGACGGCCCCTAAAAAGCGGGAGCTCCATTTATTCAGCGGCTTTCTGAGGTGCGCTGACTGCGGCAAGGCCGTGACCCGGAGCCAGAGCGGGAAGAATGTTTATTATTCCTGCTCCACTTACAAGAAACGCTCCCGTACAGCCTGCACCATGCACTCTATCAAGCACAACCGTCTGGAGGCCGCCGTTCTGTTCGCTATCCAGTATCAAGTGAGCACCGCCGTTTCCTATTCGGAAATAGTAGCCCATATCAATGCGGCTCCACTGAAAAAAAGTCAATCCCACCGCCTTAACGACCAGATAGCCGCAAAGGAAAAGGAATTGACGAAAATTACCCGCTATAAGCAGTCACTGTATCAAGACTGGAAAGACGGGGAAATCACCCAGCAGGAATACCGGGAAATGAAAGCCGATTATGAACGGCAGGCCGCTGGGCTCTCGGATTTGCTGGCCCGGCTGACGGCTGAACGGAAAGAGCTCTCAAACGGCGTTGACCAGCAGCATCCCGCGCTGGTAGCCTTTGCGAAATATCAGAACATCGAAAAGCTGACCCGCGAAATTCTGATTGAGCTGGTAGACCATATCAAGGTTTACGAAAACGGCAATATCAGTGTTCACTTTAAGTTTGCGGACGAGTTCCGCCGGATTGCCGAGTATATTGAAATCAACACCACTGACACCGCCGAGGCGGGCTGACCCCCGCCAAAGCATAAAATCCTTTTGACAGTGTGTTTTCCTAATAAAACGCAATCTTATGCATGGTGAGTGTAAGATTGTCATCAATATCCAGCAGCTTCTTAACCATCTCGTCCGTAAACTTCGGTGCAATCATGTCAAGGTAAGACACGCTCCCGTAAATGCTGCCGGACTTGAAGCGGCTCGGATAGCGGAAGTCAAACCCCGGCGGCGCAATGTAATCTTTGACCGACTTCCCGGATTCTGACAGCTCCTTAAACGAAAACCGGAAAGGCTCCATTGTACCCTGATTGAAATACTCATGCAGGATACGCAGCCTTTCCTTCCCGTCAAGACCTCTGGCGTTTGTGCCGATATTGTTTAAATTGTGTACCACATCCTTCTCGATATTGCTTAACTTGCTCTTTGCTTCCCTGTACCCGGCGCTTTCCACACCGAAAATCAGATATTTCGATTTGATGATTCCATTGTTGCCCTTTGCCGACTGGTGCTTTAACATCTGCGTGTACTCGTCCCGAATATCGTCAAACGCATCACCCTGTAAGGAAATATCGAACTGCTCTGCAAGAGCCTGCTCGCTGACCTGCCTGTTAAATAAGAACAACTGGAACTTTATGGACGGATCGAAATAGTTAATCAGCTTACTGTATTCTTCCAGAATATCCGCCTGATCCTCCACCTCCAGCAAGTCATAGTTGATGTCGTAAAACTCCACCATTTTCGTGTAATAACTGTCCGCCACCTGACAGATGCCGTCCCGGTACATTTTTTTGAATGTAATGGTTTTCTGTGCGGTGTCCGGCTGCGCCTGCTCTTTGCTGTTCCCGGCAAGCGCACGTTTCAGCTCCGCAAGGCGTTTCTTTTCCGATAAGGTCAGTCCCGCCTTTTCCGGCATCCGCTTATTTTCCTGCGGTTTTGGCTTTGCCGCCCCCGCCTTTTGCTTTTTCTTCAAGGAAACATACCTCCCTCCTGATTTTTTCCCGTTCCTCCAACTGCTTGTAGAGGTTTTCCGATTTATACGGTCTGATTCCCGGCGTGAGTACCTTCTGCCGGAGCATGAAGTATAAAATCTTCTCTGCCGGGAAACCGTCTTTTTCATACATTGCCAAAAAGAAGAATGGCAGCATTGCGCCCACCATGATAAGCGCCGCCCCCTGTGTCCCCAATACCCCTTTGGTAAGGAAGTATAAGGGGATACCCACAAGCGCTGCGCCGGAAAAACAGATAATCTGCCTTCTGGTAAGGTTCAACGCCACTTTTGTCTTGATTCCACTCAGGTCTTTCGGCACTGGTACGGATATTGCCATAGTCTGCTCCTTTCGTGGGCAATGCCCGCCAAACCAGCGGCTTTCACACCTTTGCTGTGTTTAGTGGGCATTGAAAATAGATTTTGATAATGAGCCTGTCTTGAATAAGCTGAAACAGAGGATTACGGTATATGCCGCAACCGACCACAATGCGCTGTGTAAATTGCCCGCTACTGCCACGCTTGCCACAAGCACAGCATAGATCGCCACGCACACCATGATGAAGAACCCCTGAAACGCAAGGGCGACAAGCCCTTTTAAATAGTTTGTCCCGATTGTACCCCATTCCCGGTTGGTAACTGTCGCTGCCGGGATTGGCGCAACTGACACATAAAGGTATATTTCAATCATGCGCCCGTATAGAATGACGGTGATGAGGACGGACATGATTTTCATACATAAGCTGATGACCATAGTTTCCATGCCAAGACCGATAAGCTCCCCTATCCCCATTGTATCAATCTGGTTGTTGAACATGGTGGTAAGGGTAGCCTGTACGTCAAGGCTTGTAGAGCCGGATATGGAAGATGCCGCCTGCGTCACCACATGGCTTCCCACATCAAACACCGCCATGACTATATCAAAGGTCTTGGAAAGCAGCATGACAGCGATACAAGCCTTGAATAAAAAACGGAAAAACAGGCTTGTATCAAAGTCATGCATATTGTTTTTGTCGATTACCATTGTTATCAGCTCATAGATCAGCACAAAACTGATTATCATGCCTGCTATAGGGACTACCACGTTTTCCGATAACGTCCGTATCATGCTGAATATGCCGGAGTCCCAAGTGCTTGGCGTCTTGCTGACCTCCCCCGCAATCGTGCCGACCTTATCATTGACATCGGAAAACATGGTATCAAGGTTGTTAAGCACCCACCCTTGCAGCATCTCCTTTATGAAATCAGTGATTTTGTCTATGATGCCGCCCATTTATCTTATGAAAACAGGCTGGAAAGCTGTGGAATCACCGTCTGCGCCACAATGATAATGCCCCCTCCACTCATAAGCTGCTTGATTCCCTGGCTCTTTGCGCCCGATTGCGATAGGTAAGCCTACAGTTTCAAATGTTTCCGGCTTTTCCCCCGCTTAGCACCGTGCATGCGACTTTCACCGCACACGGCGCCCCATCGAATTTAGAAATTTTACGTTTTAAACATAACTTACACACTTCGTTACAGCATTAAAAGATTGGTTATGCGATTACAGACGTTCCCGCCAGTTTTCGCAGTCTATTCAGTTTTTCCAGTTGCTTTTTGTTCAGTTGGAGTTCCTTTAGGTACTTCTGGATTGTTTCTCCCAAAGTGGCATGGATTAAGATATGTACTGCTTCGGTTACAAGAACAAGGTTGCCATATTCATCTGTACCGCCGTTTTCAAGCGGCACTTTATGGTGACAGCGAATGTCATGAGGCATAAGGTCAATGCCAGTTACGGCACACCTCCCATATTGAGCCGCAAACAGCGAAATCCGATTGTCTGCAAACTCAATCGTTTTATCCAACACAGGGTTTTGCATGAGCCATATCATCGTATCGGTATTGATACCAAGATTTTTATGGATTTCTGCCCGTCCCTCCGATGTATACCGATTGACGGTTTTCTTTTTGTGCTGGGCGTTTCTTGTTTGGACATATCCCATTGGAATGAGAGGGTGTCCGTTTAGAAACCTTAGCTGTTTACTCTTGCCATACCGTTCCTTGATAAATCCACGTTCCAGTTTTCCTTTTGATGTCAATTCCCGCAGTCTGTTTGCCATTTGCAGTTTCAGTCCATAGGACAGCTTTGGAAAATCTACGCTGATGTGTGTTGCCAGACGGTAATAATTGTGCAGTCCGGCAACCACGGAATTGTATTGCTGAATGGCGATGTATTGCGCCCGGTCATCTGCCGGATTCTGTATCGCCCGGATAGCGGCAGATATTTTTCCCTTTGCCTGCTTTATGGCTTTATCGCTCATGTGTGAACAGACCACGTATTTTTTCCCTTTGGGACAGACTTTCATCTTAAATCCCAAAAACTCCGAATACCGCTGTTTTAGATTGATGACTTTAGACTTTTCCGGGCTGATTTCCAGCCCGAGCCGGTCTTTTAACCATAGCCCCGTTGCTTCAAACGCCTTTTCAGCGTCCTGCCGGCTCCGGCAAAAGATTTTGAAGTCGTCAGCGTACCTCACGATGTACATTTCTTTGAGTCTGCTCCGCCTGAGCGCCCAGTAGGTGTGACTTTTAATATCTGTACCGTGGGCGTTCTGCCGGGTTTTGTACTCGTAATGGGTAGGCATTTCCTCCCACTGGGAAGTCACCCACCAGTCAAGCTCATTCAGCACTATGTTGGAGAGCAGTGGCGACAAAATGCCGCCCTGCGGCGTTCCTTTGGTTGGAGTTGTCCTCGTTCCATCTGGAAGTACCACCTGTGCCTTTAACATCTGCTTGACGATACACAACAGCTTTTTGTCCCGGATACCCATTTCCCACATCTGCCTTATCAGCTTGCCGTGGCTTACATTATCAAAGAAACCACGAATATCAATATCCACCGCATAATGCAAGTGCTGTACCTGCATGAGCCGACAGCATTGTGCTATGGCGTGTTCCGTAGAGCGGTTCGGACGGAAGCCGTTGGAACGCTCATGGAACTTTGCTTCACAGATTGGTTCAAGCACTTGTAAAATACATTGCTGCACTATGCGGTCAACAATTGTAGGAATCCCCAGCGGTCTTGTTTTTCCGTTGGGTTTGGGGATTTCCACCCGTTTCACCGGGCGGGGAGTGTACCAACTGAACTGTTTTTGAATAAGACGGACGTATTGTTCCTCACGAAGTGCGGCAAGGTCTTTGATTGTCCGCTTATCCACGCCGGGAGTACCGCTTCCTTTGTTGCCCTTAATTGTCCGATATGCCAGTTTGATGTTTTCCTCACTTGCAATCAGGCGCATGAGGTTCTGAAAGGTCTTGCCGTTCAGGCTGTCAGCATACAGACTGTCAAAGATGCTTTGCAGGTCGTAATACTCCGTATAGCGGATTTTGCTTTGTTTTGGTTTGTGCTTTTGCTGCTCCGAAGTCAACACAGGCACCCACCCCTTTCGGTTAGGATTTTCTTTGTCATACTCGAAGCTGTGTTTGTTATGTTTTCAGTTTTTGTTTCTAAATCCGACTGGTGGCTATCCCTCCACGGGCTTTTTATTCCCGCTTCATAGGTACTGTGCCACCACTTTCGCCAGAATTAAGATAAGTTATAGCGATAGTGGAATATCATAACTGATATACCAGCATTCCCTGCTGGTTTTCGCTTTTCCTTATCAGCGTGACATCAGCCTGCAACAGCCTTATCATTCACGTCCCGGTTTACCACGTTCCAACAATCCTATCATTGAATACTTTTAGGCGCTTCCTCTAAGCCTGTGTCCAATTCAAAGAATCTTACCGCCTGTAACGGTATGTGGACGTTCATAACAACCAATCTTACTAATCCACGGACACCTCAATTTAATGGGGAAATGCCTTTCGACAAATCCAAACGTTTAGACCCGTACATTCGGAAGTACGCCAGTATTTTCATACATTCTCACCATGAGTATCCGACACCCGGCATATAGGTGACGCCGTCCACCTCTGGACAGGTTTCGTGCGGTAAAAAAATCCCGCTTACGGTCACTCTCTGCCGACTTCACCGAGCTTTTGACGGTTAGGCAGTTGCATACCGCCGCCAATCGGAGTATCAGTGTGGGCGTTTCAAGGCGTTACCCTATCATTCCACCCATCGGATTGTCAGTTCTCCTAAGATTTCAGGCTATTTAGCCTTTCGACTTAGTGCGTAACCTTTTCAGTTACGAACGTGTCGCACGATTATCATTTCCGTATCCCTCAAGAAGATTGATGACGCCCCATACGCCCACGCCTGCTCCGATTGCTGTTACGACTGTCTTTAATCCTGTTACCGCTGTTGTAAAAAATGCCATGTTTCTACCTCTTTCTTTCTCAAAAATAATTTTGTCTGGTTTCTGAAAGAGTTTTTTCGTGTAAAATGCCCTGCCTTATGGTAAGATAAAGACAGGGCAATCCTTTAGGAAGAACCCTGCGGGCATCCGGCATATTCAGTTTGGCGATTGGCTATGCCGGACGCTTTGTTTTGTCCTTTCCCAAGTACATTCAAAACTCCGTTTCCGTAACTTTTGGACTTTTTGTCCAGAAGTCCTGTGGCTGGTTTACAAGTTCCCTATTCAGTTGTCATGCTTCAATCACGCCCGCATCCTCCACCTCATCAACGGTGTCATTGTCCCTAACTCTTGCTTTACACAGGTTCTTTACATATTTTTCGATGTCTAAGGCGTTCTTGTCATCAAAATCGGACAGAAGCCGGTACTGCTTGTGCTTTGTGATGTCAAACTTATTGGAGAAGAATGGTCTAACCCCTCTAAGCTGCATGATACATTTTCCACCATCCATAACCGAAATCTCATCCATCGACATCAATTCTTTTCCGGTCTTTTGATAATTTAAACCGTAGGACTGCGACGTACCCCTTGTGTCAGAGGTATTGTAAAGGTCTATCGTTTCCTTACCTAAAATTTCCGCCATCTCTTTTAAGGTGGTCTTTTCCTTCCCTCCGAGGAATAAGGTGGTATCACAATTCCCTTCAATGGTGTCGGCATTGTCCTTATAAATCGCTTTAAGCTGCGACTTTGACTGCAAGATAATGGAAGCTGATATTTCCCGGCTTCGGATTGTGGCAATCAGCTTCTCAAATTTTGGTATTTGCCCGATATTGGCAAACTCATCGAGCAAGCAGCGCACATGGACGGGCAGCCTGCCATGATACACATCGTCCGCCCTGTCACAGAGCAGGTTGAAAAGCTGCGTATACATGATAGACACAATAAAATTGAACGTGTCATCGGTATCGGAGATAATGACAAACAGCGCTGTCTTTTCATCCCCAATCATATCCAGTCCCAACTCGTCATAGCTTGTCAGGTCACGCAGCTCCTTGAATAGCGATAGGTAATCCTTTGATGTTATCTCCGGATTTTCCCCCGCCCTAAACCGGGCGTGAACCTTTCAGCTCA
>NZ_CALPCY010000041.1:0-42258 GCF_943193115.1 Otoolea muris | reverse complement strand
CGGAACAGCGGCAACCGGAACAGCGGCGATTGCAACAGCGGCAACCGGAACAGCGGCGATTGGAACAGCGGCGATTGCAACAGCGGCAACCGGAACAGCGGCAACCGGAACAGCGGCGATTGGAACAGCGGCGATTGGAACAAGTGCAGCTTTTCCAATGGATGCTTCAACACCACAAGCCCGAAAATTTACCTGTTCAATAAGCCTTCTGAATGGACTTATGAAGATTGGCTGAACAGTGAAGCCCGCTATTTGCTGAATCAGATTCCGGGGGATGTGCTTGAATACATTTACCTTTCTGATATGACGGATGAAGAAAAAGCAGATCACCCGGAAGCCGAAATAACGGGCGGTTATCTGAAAAAGTTGGATAATTCCGAATGTGCGGTTATTTGGTGGCGTGGGCTTTCTGACCGTCAAAAGGCAATTATCATAGCAATTCCGAATTTCGACAAGGCTATTTTCAAAGAGATCACCGGGATTGATGTTGATGAAGATTAAGGGGGTGCTGATTTATGCAGCTATTCCCCCACCAACAGAAAGCCCTTGACCTGACAGCCGGGAAAAATCGGGTTGCCTACTACCTTGACATGGGACTTGGAAAAACATTTGTAGGCAGCGAAAAGGCGATTTCATACCCTAACATGATTCTTGTCATTTGTCAGAAGTCAAAGGTTCAGGACTGGGTTGAACACTTCCGGGAGCATTACAACATTGGGGTGTTTGACCTGACAGACAAGCGGCAGTTTGAAGAATTTACCGGGACGGTCGGGAAGTTCGTGGGTGTTATCAACTATGATCTGGTGTTCAGAAGGTCATATTTTGCCAATATAAGCGGTTTTACAATGATGCTGGATGAAAGTTCCATCATTCAGAATGAAACGGCGAAACGGTCAAAATTCATCCTGAAAATGCACCCTGAAAATGTGATCCTTCTGTCCGGGACACCCACGGCGGGGAAGTATGAAAAGCTATGGTCGCAGCTTCATCTTCTGGGCTGGGGGATAAAGAAGGAACTGTTTTATAAGCAGTATGTTGAAATGGAATGGATAGAGGATTCAGAAAGCGGGTTCAGGATTCCACATATCACCGGATATAAGAATGTTGACCGCCTGAAAAAGAAGCTGGCAGACTACGGGGCAATTTTTATGAAGTCGGAAGAAGTGTTTGATCTTCCGCAGCAGATTATCACCCCGGTACATTCCAGAGCAACCAAAGAATACCGGAAATTTATGCGTGATGAAATTATCACGATTGAGGGACGGGAGTTCATAGGTGACACTATCCTTTCTAAACGGATATATGCCCGGATGATGTGCAGCTATCTGAATAAAGAGCGGATCGCAGCTTTCAGGGACTTAATTCAATCAACGGAAGATCGGGTGATTGTGTTCTATAACTTCAATGATGAACTGAACACTTTGCTGGATATTGCGATTGAGTTAGAAAGACCCGTTTCTATTGTGAATGGGGAAAGGAAGGATTTGGATGCTTTTGAAACAAGTGAAGATTCTATCACTTTTGTTCAGTATCAGGCTGGTGCTATGGGGTTGAATCTTCAAAGGGCAAACAAAATAATTTACTTTTCCCTAACAGACAGAAGTGAACTTTTTGAACAGTCAAAAAAGAGGATTCACCGGATCGGGCAGGAAAACGCTTGCTTTTATTACATCATGATATGCCCCGGAACGGTGGAAGAAGATATTCTTCACACCTTGGAGCAGAGAAAGGATTACACTGATGAACTATTCAAAGCGTATAACGAAAAACGCAATCCGTAAAAGGCTTTTGATTTCATGGGTAATCGTTGGATTTACATTCCTTGTTATTGGGTTCGGTAGTGGCTGGGGTTGTAAAGCGGTACTTATGGGAAAAGATGGAGAGCCGGAAGCGGCAGCAGCCGGAAAAGAAGTCCTGATATATGGGCGGTATGACGGGATAATTTTTGAAGGTGAAGTCCCTGAACTGAAAAGCGGTGAAGAATTTGTCCCGCTGGATGTTCCGATCAGTGAAGATTTGCAAGAATTTATTTTCTATCTGTCAGAAGGGTATGAAATTGACTTCACCTTTGTAATGGCATTGATCCAGCAGGAAAGCAGTTTCCGGGCTGATGTGATAAGTGAAAGCAGTGATTACGGGCTGATGCAGGTCAATGAAAAGAACCATGCTTTGATAACTGAAACCCTTGGGGTGACGGATTTCCTTGAACCTTATAACAATGTTCGTTCAGGAATGTTCATTCTTCGGAAGCTGTTTGAAAAGTATGAAACCCCTGAAAAGGTTCTTATGGCTTACAACTTGGGGGAATCCGGGGCTGCCCGGTTATGGGAAAACGGTATTTTTGAAATTAACTATTCAAAAAGCGTTTTCCAGTATCAACAAAAATTCAATGAGGAAATCGAAAGGAGAAAAGAAGATGATTAAGTGCAAGATGGAAGAAGGATGTCCAAAAGGGAAAACGTGTTGTTGCTGTCAATGTGAAGAAAGGAAGGACTGTAACGGAGTATGTGACAACCTTGAAAACATTGGAAATTGCGGTTATGCGGAAATGGATGAAACGGATGCGGTTCTTGTCATGAAGAAGGATACCGCCGCAGTTATCAAGGCGATTGCCGCCCTTACGATCCAGAAGAAAAAGATCGAGGAGCAGGAAAAGGAAATGCGAGTTCAGCTTGTCAAGGCTATGGAGCAGTACGGGGTGAAGAAGTTTGAGAGTGACAGCGTGACCTTTACCTATACCGCCCCCACGGTAAGGAACAGCATTGACAGCACAAAGCTGAAAAAGGAATTGCCGGATGTGGCTGCAAAGTACACGAAAACTTCCAATGTTTCCGCTTCTGTCAAGATTGAAGTGAAGTAATGGGATGGTTTGAAACACGGGGAACTTCTGAACATGATGAAATTGTGTGCAGTCAGTCAACACGGAAGCGGCAACCGTGCCGGAAAATAGCTTGCAAACATCATGTTTGTCATGTGAAATCTTCCCAAAGTGGTACAGAATTTTATATTAAAAATTTGAAGAAAGAAGGTGCTTGTTATGGCAAAGAAAGTGTTGACGGTGGGCGAATTGAGGAAAGCCCTTGAAGGTGTACCGGATAATTTGGAAGTGCAGCTTTCCAGTGATACCGGAGTGGATCAGGGAGAGGGCGAGATCATTATTGAGAGTGCAGAGCGGGTAACGTATGGCAGCACTGATTATTTTGATATTTATGCCAACGATACCGGGGACTGGGACGGTGAAGAAGATGGAGAATAAAAAGATTGTCCAGCTTCCGCTTGACCGATACCTGAACGATAAAGAACACGCTGCCTATATGGAAGATTTCACCGGGGTTGTGAATGGTGTGATTGATAAAGTGATCTGTATAGCTGATAAGCACAACATTGACCGGGACAATGCAGTTCAGCATTTTGCAACCATCTTTAAGGCTATGACGGAAATTAGCACTTTCCAGAATTGGGGTGAAGATTCCAGTGATGCACACCTTGAATGTTCAATCAATGGTGATGCAGATATACAGTGTTCAATGTGCGGTGAACACTTCACGGCTGATGAAGTGAAGGAATTGGCTGAAATGGGTGAACCTATCCAGTTCTATGACGGAAAATTTCTTTGCCCGGATTGCTATGATTCGTATAGCCGTCAATCTCTGGAAGGGCAGTTTGAAACAGCCTTGAACATGGGAGAAGGTGAGTAAATGGCAGATGAAAAACTGTTTGAAAACCGGATAAAGAAACATTTTCATTCCGTGGGTATATATCCGGCTGGTTATCCTTCTGACCGCATGGATGCCCCTATGGTGGGATGGTACACAAAAATTTGGGGCGGCGGTTTCCAGAAATCCGGTATACCTGACCTGATATGTTGCGTGAACGGGATCATGCTGGCGGTGGAAGTCAAGGCTTCAAGCGGTAGACCTTCTGAATTGCAAAAGCTGAACATCAACCGGATCAATAAATCTGGCGGGATAGGGGTTTTCCTTTACCCGGAAGGTTTTGAACAGTTCAAAGAACTTTTGAAAGGGGTGATAGATTGCAGTATTCACATTCAAGAATTGATTGCTTTGAAAAATGCAAATTCAAGTACAAAATGCGATATTTGGACGGAATAACCACCAATTCCCCAATAGAACCGGATAACCCCTTGATTATCGGGCAGGCGGTTCATACCGGGATTGAAAAAAGCCTTGCGGATGCCATTCAGGAATATTATTTCAGCTATCCGATCATCACGGATGAACATATAAACGAGGTCATGAAGCTGGAAACGGTGATTCCGCTGGCAAGGGCGGCAATTCCCCGGACAGACAACGATTCACTTTACCCGGACGGTGTTGAAGGGCAGTTTGAGGTTGAAATATCCAACAAGGATTTCCACGGGTTTATTGATTACCTTTTCCCTTTGTACCCTTCCGGGGACGGAATACAATGGTTTGACATTTACGATTTCAAGTATTCAAACAATGTATCAGGCTATAAGCAGTCGGCGCAGCTTCACCTATACAAATATTTCTTTGAAAGGGATAACCCCGGAAAGAAGATCAGGAATTTGTATCTGATGTTTGTTCCTAAAGTATCTATCCGGCAGAAGAAAACGGAGAGTTTGCAGGACTTCCGGGAACGGCTGAAAGAGGAACTTTCAAAAGTGGAAGTCAAAATTGTTCAAATTGAGTTCAGCATGGAAAAGGTGCTTGGATTCTTGTTTGAAATAAAAGCGGTAAATGAAGAAACGGAGTTCCCGCAGGAAACAAGTTACTTATGTAGGTATTGTGAATATCAAGAATTTTGTGAGAAAGGATGGAACTATTTTATGAAGTTACCTGAAAACAAGAGAAGAACTATTGATGCGGTTACAAAGCGTGTGATCTGGATTTACGGTGTACCGTTTTGTGGCAAGACCACCTTTGCTAATGATTTCCCTGATCCGCTGATGCTGAACACGGACGGCAATATCAAGTTCGTAAATGCGCCCTATATCCACATTAAGGATGATGTGCGTGTCGAGGGCAGGCAGACGAAAAGAACGCTGGCATGGGAAGTGTTCAAAGATACTGTTGCGGAACTGGAAAAGAAGGATAACACCTTCAAGACGATTGTTGTTGATCTTCTGGAAGATTTGTATGAGCATTGTCGGCTTTATATGTACCAGCAGATGGGCATTACCCATGAATCTGATGATTCCTTCCGGGCATGGGATAAGGTGCGGGGCGAGTTCCTGAACACGCTGAAAAAGCTGATGAACCTTGACTATGAAAACATTATTCTGATTTCCCATGAGGATACCACAAAGGATATTACCAGAAAAGGCGGCGATAAGATCACGGCAATCAAGCCGAATTTGCAGGATAAGGTTGCTAACAAGGTCGCTGGAATGGTGGATGTGGTTGCCCGGATCGTGGCTGATGATGAAGTGAGAACCTTCAATTTCAAGTCCAATGAAGTGATCTTCGGCGGCGGGCGGTTGCGTGTCAATGCGAAAGATATTCCGCTGGATGTGGATGCCCTCTTTGCCGTATATGATGAAGCCAACGCAAACGCAGCAGCCGGAAAGAAAGCAGCCCCCGCACCTACCACCACAAAGACCGGGAGAAGCAGCCGGAGGAAAGCGGAAACCCCCGCCACAAACGCAGATAAGCCGCAGGACAGCCCCAAAGAGGAACAGCCGATAAATAACACCCCTGAACATGAAAACCCGCAGGAAGCCCCTGAAACGGGCGCAGAGGGCAAGCAGGAAAATCCCACTGATAAGTTTATGGATATTCCGGCAGAGGAAGGGGAAGCTGCCCCGGCTATGAATCCCCCTGAACAGTCTGAACCTACCGGACAGCCGCAGCAGGAAGAAAAGCCCCGCCGCAGACGCAGGGCAAGAGAATAAGAGAAAGGAAGGTATGAAGTATGTTGAATCTGTTTGGTGTCCCCGTCCCGGATGATATTGCAGCCGCCGCAATAAAAGCGGCTGCAAGTAAGAGGGCAGAGGAATCAAAGAAAGCCTATAAGCCGGAACACCCGTGGGGAAAGGAAGCCCCTGACACGGAGAGCAAAGCAAAGAAATCTGCTGAAACGGCGAAAAAGTTTTTTGATGCGTACATGGATCAGGGGTTCAGTCGGGAAGAAGCATTTGAACTGACAAAGGGAAACCTGAACACAAAATTTTAAGAAAGGTTAAAAAGGTGGTTTTACTATGGATGCAAACATTTGGGATAAGTTTGACAAAGAGATCGACACGGAAGGTCTTGCAAAGGATGTTGAGGAAGCAGCAGCCAACGGCGGGGGCAATTTCAAGGAAGTTCCCCATGATACTTACGAGGTGGAGATCAATAAGCTGGAAATGACAACCAGCAAGAAGGGCGATCCTATGTTGTCTTGCTGGATGAAGATTCTTGACGGCGAGTACAAGGGCAGCCTGATCTTCATGAATCAGGTGGTTACGCAGGGATTCCAGATTCATATTGCAAATGAGTTCTTGCGTTCCCTTGTATCGGAAGTTGAAGATGCTGAAAAGCCGGATGTAATCTTCAAGACTTACAATCAGTACAATGGGATGGTTATGGATGTGATGGAACTTATTGACGGGAATTTTGAATATCTGCTTGACTACGGGGAGAACAGCAAGGGTTACAACACGTTTGAGATCAAAGAAGTTTACATTCTGGAAGGTTAAACGGCAGCAGGATCAAGGGGAATCCGGGAAAAGTGCTTCCCGGATTCCCCTATAGGGAGGAATAAAAATGGCATATTATGGATGCGGGCTTTGTCAAAGAGAAGATTGTTATGGATGCCCTAATTATAACGAATATGAATCCCCAGCAGATTATTATCGTAATGAAGGTTATGACAAGGGATATGAAGAAGGTTATAAAAAGGGCTACGAAAAAGGGAAATCGGAAAGGCATGGGTTGATTTGCATATTTGCGAAACCAGAAGGAACATTTTGCAAGTTTCTTAACTTACCATGTGATGGGTGCGATCTGTCGTGCAAATATTTGTGTGTGCATGATGAAATGAATTTTCTTGATAAGATTGATGAATTGGAAGGGTGAAAAAGTGCTGTTTTATGACTTTGAAGTTTTCAAATATGATTGGCTTGTAGTTGTAAAGAACATGACAACCAGAACCACCTACAAGATTGTAAATTCACCGGAAGAACTGGAAGCCTTATATCAGGAGAACAAAAAAGAAATCTGGAGCGGGTTCAATAGTCGGCATTACGATCAGTATATTTTGAAGGGTATTCTTTGCGGGTTCGATCCAAAAAAGGTGAATGATTATATCATTGTGAAGGGGAATCCGGGATGGAAGTTTGCGCCCACCATGTTCAGGAGCATCCCGCTTTTGAATTATGATGTGATGCTGGGAACAGACCGGGGTTTGAAATCTTTTGAGGGGTTCATGGGCAACAACATAAAAGAAACTTCCGTCCCCTTTGACATTGACCGGAAACTGACTGATGCAGAGATAGAAGAAACCTTCAAATACTGCAATCATGATGTGGAGCAAACCATTGAAGTGTTTTTGAAGCGCACGGAAGAATTTAACACAATGATGTATTTCATTAAACACTTTGAACTTCCCATTGATTTTATTTCCAAAACAAAGGCGCAGCTTGCAGCGGAGATTTTAGGCGGCAATCGGAAGGGGGAAGGTTTTGATGATGAATTTCAATTTCCTATTCTGGACTGCCTTGAACTGAAAAAATACCGCTATATCGCTGACTGGTACAGAAACCCGGAGAATCATGACTATAAGAAAAAGCAGGATAAGGTCATGGTGGCAGGGGTGGAACATACTTTTTCATGGGGCGGAGGTCACGGGGCAAAGGCAAAATTTCACGCTTCCGGGGTGTTCCTGATTATTGATGTTACTGCATATTATCCGAGTTTACAGAAGAAATATAAGTTCGGCTATCGTGTGATGAACCACCCTGAAAATTTTGAGTTCATTCATGATAGCAATATTGAATTTAAGCGGAAAGGGGATAAGAAAGCAAGACAGCCCTTCAAGATTATGGACAATGCCATTTCCGGGCAGATGAAGCAACGGCAATCTGCTTTATTTGACCCTATGAGCAATAACAGTATTTGCATAAACGGGCAGTTGCTTTTGTTGGATTTGGTTGAACACATTGAACCGTATTGTGAACTTATCCAGAACAATACAGATGGTATTGTTATAAAACTGAATGACTACGAAAGGGACTTTGACAAACTGGATGATATTGTGTATGAGTGGGAGCAGCGCACAGGGATGAAGATGGACTTTGACACTTTCATAGGTGATATTTACCAGAAGGATGTGAACAACTATCTGCTGATAGACCGGGAAACTGGGGCGGTAAAGGCAAAGGGCGGCTATGTTATGAAGCTGAATGATTTAAGCTATGACCTTCCGATCATCAATCGGGCATTGGTGGATTACATGATAAAGGGAATCCCGGTTGAAAGGACAATAGGTGAATGTGAAGATTTGCGGGAATTTCAGCTTGTTTCCAAAATCAGTAATAAGTATACACACATTCTTTACGGGAATAAACCCATAAAAGAAAAGTGTGTCCGGGTATTCGCTTCAAGGGTTGCTTCCGATCCGGGGGTGAAGAAAGTTCATGCCACAAGAAAAACAGCGGCAAAACTGACAAATTCCCCTGAACATTGTTTTATCTGGAATGATGCCGTGAAGGGTGTCCCCGTCCCGGATAGACTGGATCGGGAATGGTATATAAATTTTGCAAGAAAAAGATTATCAGATTTCGGGGTGATGTGATGGAAACTTTAAATATTACATGGGATAACGGGAAAGGAAGAATGAATATTTTTCTTGATAAGTTCTTTCCTTCCACAAAGAAAGATTTGAAAAAGTTACTTTCGATCATTTCCCTTGACTGGCAGCATGAGGACGAATTGAGGGAAAAATTGAAAGTTTACTTTCAAGAGAAAAAAATAGAGCATGAGAAAGCGAAAAAGTACAGCGCAAAAATGCACTTACAAAATAAACAGTTAGAAGCCGATTCAAAAGAAATAGTTACTACAAGAAAACGTCCCAACGGTGTACCTCTGTCAAAGGATGAATTGGCAGAGGAAAAAAGCAAGCTGGGGAAGTACAAGAAATATGCAGCGATCCATTTATCGGATTACAAGCGGCATGAGAAAGAAGAAAAGCAGTTTTCAGAATATTTGAAATTATTATGAAGGTGGTGATGGGTGTTGTTCTTCAAAGGTTACGTTGAAACAAAGGACAAGAAATGTGTTGAGAAATTCAAAAATAGGACTGATTTCAAGACCTTTGAACAAGTTCAGTCATTACCGGAATATGCTGGAATTTTGGCAAAAGATACCATACTGGTAGATATTGATGATTTTGAAATGTCTGAAACTCTGTTTAAGGTAGTGAAAGAAAAGAAATTGTGCTGCCGGGTGTATAAAACCAGCCGGGGGAAGCATTTCCTTTTCAAAAACAGCGGAGTTCAAACGGGGAAAACAGGCTGCAAACTGGCAATCGGGTTGACCGCTGATATTAAGTTAGGATCAAGAAATTCGTATTCAGTTCTGAAATTTGGGGGGAAGGAACGGGAAATCATTTATGATACCGCAGAAAATGAAGAAGCGCAGCAGATTCCCCGCTGGCTTCACCCCCTGAAATCAAAGATGAAACTTGAATTTCTTGACATGGAAGCCGGGGACGGCAGAAACCAAAGTCTGTTTAACTATATCCTGACCTTGCAAAGCAACGATTTCAGCAAAGAGGAAGCAAGGGAAACAATCAGGATCATCAATCAGTTTGTGCTGAAAGAGCCGCTTTCCGATAGTGAGATTGAAACGGTGCTTCGGGATGATGCTTTCAAGAAGCCCATATTTTTCAATGGTTCAGCGTTCTTGTTTGATAAGTTCGCAACCTTTTTGAAGAACAATAACCACATTATCAGGATAAACAACCAGCTTCACATATACAAGGATGGTATCTATGTACCGGGTAAGACGGCGATTGAAGCGGTCATGATCCAGCATATCCCCACCCTGAACCGGACGAAAAGGACGGAAGTTCTTGAATACCTGAATATTTCCATTCAGGACAATATAAGTTCCAATGATGCGGACTGGATAGCTTTTGAAAACGGGGTTTACAACATATTCGATAACACATTTTCGGAGTTTTCCCCGGAGCATATCATCACGAACAAAATCAGGTGGAACTACAATCCGGGCGCATATTCAAAAGCCGCTGATGAAATGCTGAACCGTGTTTCTTGTGACGATCAGCAGATCAGGCTTTTGCTGGAAGAAATGATTGGGTATTGCTTTTACCGCAGGAATGAGTTGCGGAAAGCCTTTATCCTGACCGGGGACGGGAGCAACGGGAAAAGTACATTCCTTGCGGTGATCCAAAGTCTGCTGGGGGAAGAAAATATTGCGTCCCTTGACCTGAAAGAACTGGGGGACAGATTCAAGACCGCTGAAATGGTCGGGAAGCTGGCAAATATCGGTGATGATATAAGTGATGAATTTATCGGCAATTCCGCAATATTCAAAAAGCTGGTGACTGGTGAAAGGGTGTCGGTTGAGCAGAAGGGGCGTGATCCGTTTGAGTTCAACAATTATTCAAAGCTGGTGTTTTCGGCAAACGACATTCCCCGGATCAAGGACAAAAGCGGGGCGGTTCTGGATCGTCTGGTGATCGTCCCATTCAACGCAAAGTTCACGGTTGACAAGACCGGGTTCAAGTCCAATATCCGCCGTGATCTGGTAGGTCATGCGGATGTTATGGAATACCTGATAAATCTGGGCATTTCCGGGCTGAAACGTATCCTTGAAAAGCAGCAGTTCACCGTTTCAACGAAAGTTCAGGACGAACTGGACGATTACAGACAGCGGAACAACCCTATTTTGGGATTCATCCGGGAATGTGAAGATGAAGATTTCAAGATAGAAAATGAGCCTACAAGCAAGGTCTATAAGCGGTATCAGGAATATTGCCTTGCTAACAGTTTGCAGGCTATGAGTAATGTTGAATTTTCAAAGCAGATCAACCGGACGCTGAATTTCAAAGTGATTGATAAAAAGATTAGTGGAAAGAAATACCGGATATTTGTTCCGGCAGATTAAGGAAGGTGTGCATTTTGAATGAGCAGAGAGAGAGCGGAAGTAAAGACTGGATAGGCAACCAGAAAAGCATATATACAACGCTGGGGGCTTCCAACCATACGGACAAGGAACGGCAGCAGCACGATTATTACGCAACAGAACCTAAAGCTATGGAATTATTGCTTACAGAAGAAAGTTTTCATCCGGTGGTTTGGGAATGTGCTTGCGGGGAAGGGCATTTGTCAAAAGTTCTGGAAGCGAACGGTTTTGAAGTTATCAGTACGGATTTGATATACCGAGGGTTTGGCGATCCTGAACCCCTTGATTTCCTGAAAAATACGCTTGAAAACTTCGAGGGAGATATAATCACAAACCCGCCGTATAAATACGCTTTGGAATTTGTTGAACAAGCGTTGAACAGTGTGCAGCCGGGAAGGAAAGTTGCTATGTTCTTAAAGCTGACATTCCTTGAAGGGCAGAAACGGAAAGATTTCTTTTTACACAACCCGCCCAAAACAATCTATGTCAGTTCTTCCCGCCTAATGTGTGCTATGAATGGGGAATTTGAAAAGTGTTCGTCCCGTGCGGTTGCTTATGCGTGGTTTGTATGGGAAAAGGGGTTCAAGGGTGATCCGGTCATTAAATGGATAAATTGAAAGGGGATGATGGAGTGGCAGCAGATACTTATAAAATGGTTCTTCTGAAAGACTGGGACGCTATCAGAGAAAGCGTGAAGAAGGGGCTGAAACGTCTGGGGCATGATATTCTTATTGTCCCGGAGTATGACACCCCGGAACGGGAAGAAAGGAAAGGGGTGAATGGTAATGCTGAAACAATTAGATGAAGCGGTAGGCAGAGCATTTGACGAGTTCAAGAAAGAGTTCGGGGAAGATGCAAAGCTGGAAAACGGTGATGAATTTGTGACCGTCCTGAATAATTCGGTTCTTATTATCAGCTTGGAGAATGGGACGCTGAAAACAAACTTCATAGGCGGTGCGCCTTTCAGGGTGAACATGACTTTGGATATTTTTGAAGGGAGTGATGAAGAATGAGAGAAAGCACGATTCCACCCATGCGGCGGTTGTCCCGGATCACGGAAGCCGGAAGGTTAGCGGTTGATGTGTCTGCTAACTGGATGCAGGAAATTTATGATTATGAAGAACTGGGCAGCATTGAACTTTTCGCTGCCCTGAAAAAGAAGAATACACCGATCCAGCCCGGAAAGGATGATGAAGGACTTTTCTGTAAGGAATGTAATTCAGAGGTCGGGGAAGATGATGTTTATTGCTGGTGGTGCGGTCAGGCATTGAAGCGGCAGCCGAAAGGGGGATGAAGATTGAAAACTTGTGTATCTATTGAGTGTCCTTTTATCCACTATTGCAAGGCTTACAATTTCCTTATCAACCGGGAAGGTGGATGCCCTACACAAAAGGCGATTCTGGAAGCAGCGGAAAAGTTGAAAAAGCAGAAAAGAAAGGAAGGTAAACGGAATGGGTAAAATTTATGATGCAGTTATGGGTTTGATCGTTGGTGATGCGCTGGGTGTTCCGGTGGAGTTCAAGATCCGTGATACATTCCATGTTGATGATATGATCGGCTATGGGACATATAACCAGCCGCCCGGAACATGGTCGGATGATAGCAGCCTGACCCTTGCCACAATGGAAAGTATCGTCAGGAAGGGGGAAATTGATCCGGCTGACATTATACGGAATTTTTCAAGGTGGTTGAACTATGCTGAATTTACCCCATACGGCAAAGTGTTTGATGTAGGTGGCACAACGGAAAGGGCTATCAGGAAATTTGACAATCAGCGGATAACTTGTGGATGCGGCAGGAAGAAGGACAACGGGAACGGTTCTTTGATGCGGATTCTTCCGCTTGCCCTCTTTCCATCCAGCTTACACGCAGTTGATGAAGTTTCCAGTCTTACCCATTCCCATGAGATTTCAAAGCGGGCTTGTCGTCGGTATGTGGGAACGGCTGAACAGCTTTTGAAAGGCAGAACTGTATCAGAGTGCATTTCCTATTCCGGTATATGGGTAAAGGAATTTGACCGGATTCCCAAAATCTACAAGTTGAACCGGGATGAAATCAAAAGTACCGGGTATGTGGTGGACACTCTGGAAGCTGCTTTGTGGTGCGTGTACCATACCCGCAGTTACCGGGATTGCGTCCTTACGGCGGTGAACCTTGGCGGTGACACTGACACAATAGCGGCGGTCGCTGGCGGTCTTGCCGGAATCATCTATGGTTGCGGTGGTGAAAGCGGTATTCCTGATGAATGGATTCAGCAGATTGCCCGGAAAGACTGGATTTCCGATTTGTGCGAACGGTTCAGGTTGGTTCAAGTTGATACAAGATAAATTCAAGTTGTAGTTGTGGAAGTTGAACCGCCTGAAAGTCTGATAAATAGGGCGGTTCGGCTTTGCGGTTCAAGTTGGTACAAGTTACTTGTAACTTCTAAACACAAAGAGAAAAACAACGTGAAATTACAGTGTTTTTACAAAAAATAATATAGTAATAAATAACTTGTTTATCTTGAACTACATGAATTAAGTTGTACCGATTTTTGAAAAGTTTATTTCAAAAGTTAGAAAGGAATGATGTTATGACGGCGAAAGAATATTTGCAGCAGTTACATAAGGCAGATGTGATTATTAACCAGAGGATTCAGGAAAAAGCTGACCTTCGGGCAAGGCTTTCCAGTATCGGAAGTTTTGACTATTCAAAAGAGCGTGTCCAGACAAGCCTTCCTGAAGGCGCAGGATATGAACGGCAGATTGCCCGGATCATTGACCTTGAAAATGAGATTGATTCCCTGATTGATGATTATGTTGACCTAAAACATAAGATAATCGGTGAGATTCACAACATGAAGAAGCCGGATCACATAAGGATTCTTTATAAGCGGTACGTTGAGAACAAAAGGCTTGAACAGATTGCCGTTGAAATGAATTACACATATCAGTATGTACGGGAGTTACACGGGTATGCTTTGCAAGAATTTGAAACAACCTACACAAACCTACATTGATGTGTGCTATTATAGTATCGTGAGAAATCACCCGTACAGTGAAAGCGGGTGATTTTCTTATTTTCAGCAGAAAGGAAGGTGTTGCCGGATGGCACTGACAGAGAAACAACGGCGATTTGTTGATGAATATTTGATTGACCTGAACGCAACACAAGCGGCTATCAGGGCAGGGTATTCTGTCAAAACGGCAAGGGAGCAAGCCAGTCAGAACTTGACAAAACTTAACATTCAGCAGGAGATTTCTGAAAAGATGGCAGAGCGGAGCAAGCGAACCGGGGTGAATCAGGATCGGATTGTTCTGGAACTGGCAAAGATTGCTTTCGTCAATGCCGCTGATGTGATTGATTCGGATGATGCCACGATAAAGGCGGGCGCAACCGCTGATGATACCGCCGCTATCCAATCGGTGAAAGTAAAGGTGATCCCCACAAAAGAGGGTGAAGGAGTTGAACGTGAGATCAGGCTAAACGACAAACTGAAAGCCCTTGAACTTCTGGGGAAACACTTAGGTATGTGGAATGACAAGCTGGATGTGAATGTAAATATCCCGGTTGTCATTTCCGGGGAAGATGATCTTGAAGATTAGTAGTCAATACGTTTTTGATTATCAGAAGCGTTTATACTTGCCTGAACAGTACAAGACCACTTCTTCCGGCAAGCGCATGATCTCCCTTCCTGAATACGTTGGTAAGGGGTACGGCACTTACTGGAAGTGGAAAGGCAGATACAGAGTTTGCAAGGGAAGCCGTGCAAGCAAGAAATCAAAGACAACCGCTTTGTGGTATATCGTGAACCTGATGAAATACCCTGACGCTAATCTGCTGGTTGTCAGGAAGGTGTTCAGGACACTAAAAGACAGTTGCTTCACGGAATTAAAATGGGCTATCAATCGTTTGGGGGTTCAAAACCACTGGGAGATAAAAGAAAGCCCCCTTGAAATGACCTACAAGCCCACGGGACAGAAGATATATTTCAGGGGACTTGATGATCCGCTGAAAGTCACTTCAATAACCGTTGAACATGGGTTTTTGTGCTGGATGTGGATTGAAGAAGCGTATGAGATCGGCAACGAGAATGATTTCAATATGCTGGATGAATCCATCCGTGGAGCGATACCACCGGAAACGGGGCTGTTCAAACAGATCACTTTGACCTTCAACCCGTGGAATGAACACCACTGGATGAAGAAGCGGTTCTTCGACAACCCGGATGATGAAACTCTTGCTATGACCACGAATTACCTTTGTAATGAATGGCTGGATGAAGCGGATCGCAAGGTGTTTGAAACAATGCGCCTGAACAACCCCCGCCGTTACCGTGTGGCTGGCTTGGGTGACTGGGGCATTGTTGACGGGCTTATTTTTGAGAACTGGGAAGAAAAGGCTTTCGACATTGACGAGATCAGGCAGATGGCAAGCGTAAAGTCTGCTTTCGGTCTGGACTTTGGATATACAAACGATCCTTCCGCTTTGTTTTGCGGTCTGGTGGATGAAGCAGCGAAAACCTTATGGGTTTTTGATGAAATGTATAAGAACGCCATGAGCAACGAAAGGATCGCTTCGGAAGTCACCACAATGGGGTATCGGAAGGAGCGGATCAGGGCAGAAGCAGCAGAACCGAAAAGCATTGACCGCTTGTATGAACTGGGGCTTTCCCATATCCAGCAGGCAAGGAAGGGCAAGGACAGTGTAAACAACGGCATTGATTACTTGCAGGACTATCACATTATTGTTCATCCCCGGTGTGTGAATTTCATCACTGAAATATCTAACTACACATGGGACACGGACACAAAGACCGGAAAGCGGTTGAATAAACCCATTGATGATTTTAACCACCTGATGGATGCTATGCGTTACGCTATGGAAGATTTCAGCATGGGGGACGCTTTCAGTTTTGAATAAGGGGGACAGCATGAGCCTATTCAGGAGAAAAATATACAAAAGGGAAAAGTACACCATATACGACTTGCCAAAGGTGCAACGCTGGTTACAACGCTTTATTTTGTGGCGGTTTTCCGTGTGGATGCAGAAAGAAAAATATCACATTAGTAACAAACAGCCTTGAAACAATGATGTTTCCGGGCTTTTGTATTTATTGAACAATATTGAAAGGGGGTGAAACGTATGTTGAGCTTTGTTGATTTCCTGACAAGCAAGGTCACGAACCTTATATTGCAAGGGGCAAGAAGCCGCATGAGCGACAAGGAATTTCTGGAAAAAGAGATTGCTCGCTGGAAGAACAGCCCGCACCGGATCATGCAGATCAAGGGGCATTTGTACTATGACAACGAACATGACATATTGACACGGAAGCGGACTATGATCGGCGAGGGCGGCAAGCTGCAAGAGGTTGAAAATCTTCCGAACAACCGCCTGATTGATAACCAGTACGCAAAGATGGTGAACCAGAAAGCAAACTACCTACTGGGACAGCCCTTTGCTATCGAGGGGGAGAACACGGGGTATGTTGAACTTTTGAAGGAAGTGTTCAACAAGCGGTTCATGAAAACCCTGAAAAACGGCGGCAAGGCTGCTTTGAACGGCGGGCTTGCGTGGCTATACCCATACTACACGGATGCCGGGGAACTGGCTTTCAGGCTTTTCCCGTCCTATGAAATACTTCCCTTCTGGAAGGACAGCGAACACACTATACTGGATTTTGCGGTTAGGTTGTATCAGGTGATGGGCTATGAAGGGACTATCGCAAAGGTCATTGAAAAGGTGGAAGTCTATGATCTGACCGGGATTCACAAGTTCATTCTGGATGGTGAAATCCTGATCCCGGATGTAAGCACGGAAAACGAAACCTTTGAAACACCTTATGTCACTTCCGTGGACAGCGAGGGGGAAGTTACCGGGCTGAACTGGGAGAAGATACCGCTGATCCCCTTGAAGTACAATGAAGGGGAAATCCCGCTGCTGAAAAGGGTGAAGTCCTTGCAGGACGGGATCAATGTCATGCTTTCGGACTTTGAAAACGGGATGCAGGAAGATTCCCGCAACACAATCCTTGTCCTGAAAAACTATGACGGTCAGGATTTGGGAGAGTTCCGGCGCAACCTTGCCACTTTCGGGGCAGTAAAGATCAGATGCAGCGGGGACACCAACGGGGGAGTTGAAACCCTTGAAATCACGGTGAACAGCGAAAACTACAAGGCAATCTTGGAGATATTCAAGAAAGCCCTGATTGAAAACGCTATGGGCTATGACGCAAAGGATGATCGGCTTTCCGGCAACCCGAACCAGATGAATATTCAGTCAATGTATTCTGACATTGACCTTGACGCTAACGACATGGAAACAGAGTTTCAGGCGGCTTTTGAAGAAATCCTCTGGTTTGTCAATATCCACTTTGCCAACACCGGGAAGGGGGACTTTGACGGGGAAAAGGTGGACATTATCTTCAACCGGGACATTCTGATAAACGAAACGGAAGCGATTGAGAATTGTTCAAAGTCCGTGGGTATCCTTTCGGATGAAACCATCATAGGGCAGCACCCTTGGATTGACGATCCAAAGAAGGAACTGGAAAGACTGAAAAAGCAGAGAGAGGAAGAACAAGCGGAGTTTGAGCGGCAGCAAGGGTATAACCCTTTCCAGCAGCCGGGAAAGGCGGGCAGTCAGCCGGGGAAATCTCCGCCAAAGAAAGAAGGTGATCCGGGTGAAGGTGAAAAAGTTTAATGTGCTGACCGTCCCGCTGGAAGTGGAGTATAAAAAGCCCATTCTTGGGCGGGTGTTCGGTCTGTTTATCTGGCTGATGCTTGTCAGGGTGAAAAAGTTCAATCTGACAATGAACGGTCAACCAATGTTCAGCTTTTACCGCCTGATCGTTCCCCGCTTCCTGAAAGGCGGTGGGATTGATGCAGAATAGCGAATACTGGAAGATCAGGTTTGGGCAGCTTGAAGCGGCGCAGAACCAAAAGGGTGTTGACGCTTATCTGGAAATCGAAAAGATTTACAAGCAGGCGCAGAAAGAGATTGAAGGGAAGATCAACACATGGTATCAGCGTTTTGCGACTAATAACGGGGTATCAATGGCAGAAGCCCGGAAGATGCTTTCTGGAACAGACCTGAAAGAATTTAAGTGGGATGTGAAAGATTATATCAAGTACGGGCAGGACAACGCTTTGATGGGCGGCTGGACAAAGGAACTGGAAAACGCTTCCGCAAAGTTCCACATTTCCCGCCTTGAAGCCCTGAAAATGCACACCCAACATAGCCTTGAAGTCATGTTTGAAAAGCAGCTTGGGATCACCACCGGGACAATGACGGACATTCTTCAAAGCGGGTATTACCATACCGCCTATGAACTTCAAAAGGGGTTCGGGATAGGCTGGGATATTGCCGGACTGGATCAGTCGCACATTGAAAAGTTACTTTCAAAACCGTGGGCAGTTGACGGGAAGAATTTTTCGGAAAGGATTTGGAGCAACAAGGAAAAGCTGATTTCAGAAATCCATAACGAACTTACCCGGAACGTCATGCTGGGGCAGAACCCGCAGAAAGCGATTGACGCAATAGCAAAGAAGATGAACACTTCAAAGCACAATGCGGGGCGGCTGGTTATGACGGAAGAAGCCTATTTCAGTTCCGCAGCACAAAAGGACTGCTTCAATGATCTGGATGTGGAAGAATATGAGATTGTGGCAACACTGGATTCCCATACTTCCGACATATGCCAAAGCCTTGACGGGCAAGTGTTCCCCATGAAGGACTTTGAACCGGGCATAACAGCCCCGCCCTTTCATGTGTATTGCAGAAGTACCACCGTACCGCACTTTGATGAAAACTTCGGTCAAGTCGGGGAACGGGCTGCAAGGGATGAAGATGGGAACACATACTATATTCCTGATGATATGAATTATCAGGAGTGGAAGGAAACCTTTGTTGACGGCGGCGACAAGTCCGGGTTTGATGTGTACGACCAGAACGGAGTTACCCACTACACCAAACACAAAGATCCTGAACCGCCTGAGCCGGAGAAGCCAAAGAAGGAATATCTGACAAAGAAGAAGCTGCAAGCCAACCTTGCGAACGCTGATGTTCAGATTGAAGATTTGGATAAGCAGTTTTCTGATGTGATGAAAGCTGACGGCGGCTTGTCGTGGGAAGAATTTAAAAACGACTATCAGCATGATTATTCGCAGATCACGGATGTACCGGACGAACTTTCCAAATTGCAAGCAATCGGAGATCAGATTGACGCATTGGAAGCCCAAAAAGCGGAGTGGCAGGCGAAACTTGATGAAAAGCTGCTGGCAGAGGAAAAGAAAGCCCTGACGAAACAGCAGAAAGCCCTTCAAGAACAGCTTGACAACTTCCAGATCAAGACCTATTCCGGCATTTGGAAGGATGATGTGACAACGGCTGACTATGCGGCAAAGATGGGCGGCATTGAAGGGAAGAAAAAATACTATGAAGGGAAGTTCATCACTGAAACCGATCCCGTCCTGATGCAGAAGTATCAAGACCTTTACAAGCAGCTTTCCGAATTTGAAACGGAAGGGAAGTCCTATTATGATATTCAAAGCGAACTGAAAAAAGTTCAAAAGGATTTATCCAACCTTGGGAAGCCAAAACCGGAAGGGAAGCCGCAGTTCTCCCCTGATGCCTACGAACAGAGAAAGACGGACGCATGGGCGCAGCGGTTCACAAGCAAGTATGAAGCGGATAAATATTACCGCCCTCTGCTGGATGTGGACTGGAACACCCTGACGGAAGAAGAAAAGTTTGCTGTCTGGCAGTACACTCACAATTCACACCCCATCAATCGCCCGTTATCCGGGTATAATGGGAAATGGGGGCGGTCAAATTATACCGGGATTGATTCGGTACGCTGGAACAATGAGAACGGCAACTATGACGGCATTGTTTCCAGTGCCACATTCAAGAAAAAGTTTGCCAACACGAAAAACCCCGTCTATGGCGGTGATATGCGTGATTATTCTGATGTTGTCGCAGAACTGACAACGGGCATAGAGAAAAGCGGGATGCAGAAGGATGTGTTTCTTGTCCGTGGTTCTGACCTGAACGGTCTGGCGGGATTGCTGGAAGGTGATGTTATCAGTTTCAAAGAAGCTGAACAATTATTGAACGCTGGCGATATTGCAACCTTACAAAGTAAGTTGCTGGGAAATAATTTCCAGTCACATTCCTTCATGTCAACCGGGATCGCAGATGGTACGGGATTCGGTGGCAATGTGGCATATAAAATCTATGCGCCCGCAGGAACAAAAGCGATATATGCAGAACCAGCTTCCTACTATGGGAACACGATCAGCGGGGAGCATATCTATAAATCCGGTGCTACTTATTCTGGGGTAGGCGGTGAAGCTGAAATCATTATCCAGCGTGGAACAACCTTCCGCATAACGGATATTGAGAAAACCGGAAGTAATAGTTATGTGGTGAAGATGGAAGTGGTGGATCAACCTGATTATTTCAAAACCGGGTATGAACACACTTTTGATGGTGGTTTGACTTCTGAAAAGTAATTTGGTAAAATGAGCATGAAAGAAGGTGATTGAATGGACAAAGAGCAACATTCACCAAACTTTGAACAGCCTATGAACGGTACATGGCTGGTTGCCGATCAATGCCGGGATTGCGTTTTCCGGTATAAGGACTATTTCAGGATGGGCGATAAGAAAATACCGTGTAGTGAAGAAGATGGCTGGAAGAAAAGCAGTTGCGAAATTTTCCCGTACCCGCAGAGCAAGCCCCCGGAAGTGCAGCATAATACCGGGGAATGTGAGTATTACGAAAAAGAAAGGCAGCGCAAGAAATAAGCACTTTTGAAAATAAACTTTCAAGGGTGCTTTTTTCATGCCCATTTTCAGGAAAGGGAAAGTCATGGATGAACCATATATTTTGAAAATCGACACAAGAAAGTTTTACAGTTCTTTGTTGAACTTATGGACAATGCCGGAAGGGATCATGTTCCAGCAAAAGGAAGGGGGTGATGGGGATGGTGAAAGTAATCCGGTATGGGAACAAACGGCGGGTAACTTGCGGAGTTTGTGAAAGTTTCCTTGAATACGAAAAAGAGGATGTGAAAACAGTTCAAACGGGAATGAACGAATATGAAGGTGAAATCATATGTCCGAATTGCCGGGAGAAGGTCAGGGTGGAAGGATAGGTGATCCGGTTTATCTCCCAACTATGGGTTAAATAGTAAATCAATGAAAGGATGGGAAAAGAAATGAAGAAAGCTGAATTTGTTGCCCTTGGTATCAGTGAGGAACTGGCGGCGAAAGCTGAAAAGGCTTCGCTGGAAGAACTGAAAGGGTATGTGGAGAAATCAAAGCATGATGAAGCAGTTGAGGAAAGTAAGACGCTGAAAGCACAGGTTGCGGAGCGTGACAAGCAGCTTGAAACGCTGAAAGCGTCTGCCGGGGACAATGAGGAACTGAAAAAGCAGATCGAGGACATGAAGAAGCAGAACGCAGATCAGGAAAAGGCGCACAAGGCAGAACTGGCGCAGTTGAAGCTGGATAATGCTATTGATGCCGCCCTGACTGCTGCCGGAGCAAAGAACGGCAAAGCGGTGAAAGCCCTGATTGATGTTTCAAAGGTGAAGTTGGGAGAAGATGGGAAGCTGACCGGATGGGACGATCAGATCAAGGCGGTTCAGAAGTCGGATGCTTATCTGTTCAATGTGCAGCAGAAGAACAACTTCAAGGGATTCCAGCCGGGGGCTTCCGGTGATAACAAGCCGGGAACGGATGTTGATATGTCCAAAATGACCTATGAGGAATTGGCTGCATTTATCGAGAGTAACCCGGATGCGGTATAACATTTCAGAAAAGAAAGGATGATTGAAAAATGGCAAAATTTGACGCAAAGACTTTTAATGAAAAGGCATTTGGAAAGTATATGTCTGCTGTTCCGAATGTAAAGCTGAATAAGCTGAAAGAATCAAAAGCGATTGTTTCCGACCAGCGTTTGAGGGAAACTTTCGTCACCAATTCCCAGACCGGAACAGTTTATGCAGTTCTCCCCTTCTTCGGGCTGATCGGCGGGGATGCGCTGAACTATGACGGTGAAACCGACCTGACCGCAGAGAGGACAGACACCTTTGAACAGGGTGTTTTCACCTATGGGCGCATGATGGGCTGGACAGAAGCCGATTTTTCCTATGATGTGACGGGCGGGGTTGATTTCATGGCAAACGTAAGAAACCAGATCAACCGCTACTGGAATGATGTGGATCAGGGTACTTTGCTGGCTATCCTTGAAGGTGTTTTTGCTATGGCTGAAACCGGGACGGGAGAAGTCAAGAAGGCAAACGCTGAATTTGTGGATAAGCACACCTATGATATTTCCCAGAGTGACGCTGATGTTGCAACCACGGAAGATATGTGTGTGGGTGCTACTTCGCTGAATGTGGCGATCCAGAAGGCTTCCGGCGATAATAAGCAGAGATTCAGCCTTGTGATCTGTCATTCTTCCGTTGCCACTAACCTTGAAAACCTGAAACTTCTGGCATACCTGAAATATACGGATGCGCAGGGGATTGAACGTGATCTTGGTATGGGAACGTGGAACGGGCGACTGGTGATAATTGATGATTCCATGCCCGTTGAAGTGAAAACTGTGGGTGAAACTGGCGGCGAGGTTTCCATCTATACTACCTATGTTCTGGGCGAGGGTGCTATCGGTTTTGAACCCGTTGGGGCGAAAGTGCCGTATGAAATGGTGCGTGACGCAAAAACCAAAGGCGGGGAAGATACCCTTATTTCCCGCAGGCGCAACGCTGTGAGCGTGGCGGGCATTTCCTACCTGAAAGCGGTGCAGAAAACGAACAGCCCCACGGATGCAGAATTGAAAAACGGCAAGAATTGGGCGCTGGTAAGTAACGGGGATAAGAAAACGATCAATCACAAGGCTATTCCGATTGCCCGTATTATCTCCCGTGGATAAGAAAGGGTGATGCTATGCTGGAAAGGGTAAAGGAAAGGCTTGAATCGCTGGGGTATGCCCTGAAGGATGGGGATGAAGTCATTTTGACTTTCTCCATCCAGAAGGTTGAGAACACCATAAAAAATGATTGCAACGTACCTTCCATACCTGACGGGCTGATGAATATTGCTATTGATATGGCAATCGGTGAGTTCTTGACGGCAAAGAAAACTTTCTCACCGGATGATATTGCAGGGCTTGATTTGGATTTTGCGGTGAAGCAGATACAAGAGGGTGACACCAACACGGTATTTGCAACCGGGGAAGGAACTTTGACCCCTGAACAGAGGTTAAACAACTTCCTGAACTATCTTCTGACACACGGACGGGATGAATTTTCATGTTATAGGCGGCTTAGATGGTAAAAGCTATGGAAGCCGCAAGAAAGGCGGCAAGACGGGCGCAGGAAGCCACATATGAGGGGTTATGTACCATCTATGAATACCATGAGGTAACAGACGAAAAAACCAAACTGTCAAGTGAAGAAGAAATTGCCGTGATTGAAAATCAGCCTTGCAAGTTGTCCTTTGAAAAGTTGAACAGTGTCGTTCAAACTGAAACCGCAGCAGTTCAGGCGCAGGGGGTGAAATTGTTCCTTGCCCCGGAAATTGTGGTAAGTAGTAATTCAAAAATCGTTGTCACCCAAAACGGGGTAACGGACGAATATTCCGCAAGCGGTATACCAGCCATATATTCCACCCATCAAGAAATCACCCTTGAATCGTTCAGGGGGTGGGCTTAATGGGGAAGATGGGGAAGTTTACCGCTTCCGACTTGAAAAAACTTCAAAAACAGTTGAACAAAATTCAAGCCGGGGATGTGGATGCCTTTGTGGAAGGGTGTGCCAAAGAATTAGCTGCCCGCCTACTGGCAAAAGTCATAAAGCGCACACCAGTAGGGGACTATCCGAAAAGTTCAGGTAAGAAAGGTGGTACGTTAAGAAGGGGCTGGACTTCCCAACAATCCGGTTCTGGTTCGGAAGGTCTGAAAACCAGCGGGGCAAAGGGTTATGTTGACAGCCTGAAAATAAACCATTACGGGGGCTTCCTTGTGATTGAGATTGTGAACCCGGTTGAATATGCTTCCTATGTTGAATTTGGGCATAGGACGGCAGATCATGAAGGATGGGTTCAAGGGCGGTTCATGCTTACGATTTCAGAGCAGGAGATTCAGGAAATTGCCCCTAATGTACTGGAAACCAAAATCAAAAAGTATTTAGCGGGGTGCATGAAATGATAAATTCCATAATTGAATCAATCAGCATTACGCTTAATGCTGAATTTGGTGATAAATATAAAATTCATAGGGAAGAAAAAAGGCAGGGCTTGAAAGAGCCTTGTTTTTTTATCCAATGTTTGAACCCCACGGAAGAACTGTTTTTCTGGAAGCGGTATTTCAGGCAGAACCAGTTTTGTATTCAGTATTTCCCGGAAGATAAGATGCACGGGAAACAAGAATGTTATGCCGTTGGTGAACGGCTTCTTTCTTGTCTGGAATATCTGGATGTTAGCGGTGATCTGGTGATGGGTACAAAAAGGAAGTATGAAGTGGTTGACGGTATTCTTCACTTTTTTGTGAATTATGATCTGTTTGTTTACAAAGTGGCTGAATCCGTCCCGGTTATGGAAGAAGTTTCTTCTGAAACCCATGTGAAAGGATAGGTGATGAAATGGCGGGAAAAAAGAAAACACCGGAAGCGGATCAGGCGGTCACTGGGAAAGTTGAAAATAAATTTTCAAAAGAACAGTTGATTGCTTCAAACCGCTTCCGGGAAAGAAGGGATATTCTGGAAGCCCTTCTTGCTACTGGGGAACTGTACACGGTGAAAGCCGTGGAAGAAAAGATCACAAGCTATATGAAAGGTAAGGTGAAATAAGAATGGCTTTAGGTGGCGGCACTTTTTTAGTGCAGAATAAGGAATTGCCGGGTACTTATATCAATTTCGTTTCCAAAGCTGCTGCAACCGCAACCCTTTCCGAAAGGGGGATTGCAACCATGCCTCTTGAATTGGATTGGGGGAAGGAAGGGGAAATCTTTGAAGTGACAAACGGAGATTTCCAGAAGAACAGCACGGAGATTTTCGGATATGAGTACACCAATGACAAACTGAAAGGGCTTCGGGATTTGTTCCTGAACACACAGACTTTTTATGCGTATCGCCTGAACGGTAACGGCAAGAAAGCAAGTAATGACCTTGCAGAAGCCCTCTATTCTGGGGTGCGTGGGAATGATCTGAAAATTGCGGTTCAGGTGAACGCTGATGATGAATCCTTTTTTGATGTGAAAACCCTCTTAGGAACGGATATAGTTGATGAACAGACTGTTGCAAAGGGTGACGATCTGGCAGATAACAAGTTCCTGAAATGGAAATCCGGGATCACGTTGGAAATCGCTGCTGCAATTCCCCTGACTGGGGGAGAGAATGGAGAAGTAAGCGGTGCGGATCATCAGGCTTATCTTGATAAGGCTGAATCCTTCGCTTTCAACACTATGGGGGTAGTTGTGACGGACGACACCACAAAATCACTGTATGCTGCTTACAATAAGCGGTTGCGTGATGAAATGGGTGTGAAGTTCCAGCTTGTCCTTTACGATTATGTGAAAGCTGATTTCATGGGTATTATCAGTGTGAACAACAAACCCCTTGATGAAGGTTGGAGTGAAGCAAGCCTTGTTTACTGGGTGACTGGTGCTTCCGCTGGCTGTGCGGTCAATAAGAGCAATCAGAACCGGAAGTATGACGGGGATTTCACCGTTGAAACCCCGCACACGCAGAACCAGCTTAAAGCGGCAATTAAGGCAGGCAAGTTCACGTTTCATAAAGTGGGGACTGATGTTCGTGTGCTGGAAGATATTAACACAATGGTGACAACTTTTGACACAATGGGGGATATTTTTAAGGATAATCAGACAATCCGGGTAATCGACCAGATCGGTAATGATATTGCTGTGCTTTTCAATACAAAGTACCTTGGTGTTGTTCCGAATGATGCGCCGGGGAGAATTTCTCTTTGGTCTGATATTGTCAAGCACCATGAGCAGCTTCAGGACATCCGGGCGATTGAGAATTTCTCTGATGCTGATGTGAAGGTGGATCAGGGCGACACAAAGAAATCTGTTGTTGTGACTGACCTTGTAACCGTTGTGAACGCTATGGGCAAGCTGTACATGACCGTTACGGTGGCATAAGGAAGGGGTGAAATAGAATGAATGGTAACGTAGTAATGAAAGCCAAAGATACCGTATTTGCGGCTTTGGCAGAGTGCTTCATCACGATTGGAACACGTCGCTATAATTTTATGCAGGCGATCAACCTTGAAGCAAAATTTGAGAAGAACAAAACGGAAGTCCCCATTCTGGGAAAGACCGGAAAAGGGAATAAGGCTTCCGGGTGGAAAGGTACGGGTTCGGCAACCTTCCATTACAACACTTCCATCTTCCGGCAGATGATGATCCAGTATAAGGACACCGGGGAAGATATTTATTTTGAAATCCAGATTTCCAATGAGGATAAGACTTCCGCAGCAGGGCGGCAGACTATGATTCTGATGGATTGTAATATTGACGGCGGTATTCTGGCAAAGTTTGACGCTGACGGGGAATATCTGGATGAAGATATGGATTTCACCTTCGAGGATTTCAAGATGCCGGAAGCGTTCAAGGACTTGGAAGGTTTTCTCACCAATTAAGCAGGCTTAAAACCCCTTATGTGGCTTTCATATAAGCCCATATAAGGGGTTTTTCAGTGTCAACGATAAAATATAAAGGAGAATGTCAAAATGTCCAAATTTAGCAAATTTATGAAGTCTAACAAGATCGAGAAAAAGAACGGGTTCTATGCGCCGACAAGATCCCTTTGTGATGAAAACGGCAAGCCCCTTGAATGGGAGTTCCGGCACATCACTTCAAAAGAGAATGACGGGTTGCGGGACGATTGCACCATTGAAGTCCCGGTCACTGGCAAGCCCAATATGTTCCGTCCAAAGGTGCAGTCCAGCAAGTATATGCAGAAGATGGTTGCCGCTTCCGTTGTCGTGCCTGATCTGTATGACAAGGAATTGCAGGATTCCTATGGTGTAACAACCCCGGAGGAACTTCTGCTTGCTATGGTTGACGATCCCGGCGAATACAATGATCTGCTTTCCTTTGTCCAGAAATTTCAGGGGTTCAACGTATCGTTCAATGATAAGGTGGATGAAGCAAAAAACTAATTGAAGAAGGGGATTGGGAAGCAAATTTTGCTTACTTTGCCCTTCTGAAATTACACATTTTGCCTTCCGTCTTTCTTGCATTGGATGAACCTGAAAAAGCCTTTGTTGTGGCTGCAATCAAGGTAAAAATGAAGAACGACAAGGAAAAAGAAAAGGAAATGAAACGCAAGGCGAAAAAAGGGAAGAAAGGACGGTGATAACATGGGAAGCATAAGATCATCTATCGAATTGCAGGATAATTTTACCAACATTCTGATGAATGTCATAAATGCGGTGAATATGTCTGTATCCACAATGGAACAGATGCAATCAGTGATGAATGAGCCGATTGACACGGCGGCGATTCAGGGAATACGGGATCAGCTTAATCAGGCTACACTTGCGGCGCAGGAATTGGATGCGGCTATGCAGAATGTGGATGCCCCTGACGCTGGTGTAAACCCCGCCCCCGTGATTCTTCCCGTTGAACCTTCTTCCCCTGACCCGCTTGTAGATCAACCCGCCCCGGTGGAAGTCCCTATTGAATGGCAGTCAAACAATCTGGATGTGTTCACCAATAGCGGGGTTGAACGCTTTGAAATGGAAGTTCAGAGTGCAAACAATATGTTGAACACTTTGAACCAGACACAAACGCAGATTGCCGCAAGAGCGGCACAAACCAACCTTTTCCCGCCTAACATGGTAACGGACATGAACGGGATGCAAAACCGCTTGCAAGCCATTCAGGAGAGGATTCAGGCAATAGAAAACAATCCTGTGAACATGGGGACAGATGCAGCAAACGCTGAACTGGAACAGTTACGGGCGCAGCTTAATCAGGCGGTGCAGGAACAAGAATTGATGAACCGTGCGGTTGAAGATATGGACATTCAGGCGGCAAATGAAGCCTATCTTCGGTTATCGCAGATCATAGGCGGGACTGAAAGGCACATCCGGGATAACGTGGATGAACAAGGGCGGTTCAGAAGGGAGATTGAAGAAAGTACAGACAGTGCGGCAGACCTGAAAAATATGATTGCTAGTGCAGTCGGGGCTTTTGCTGGAATAGCTGGACTTAAAAAAGCGAAAGACTGGATCGAGGATTGCACGGCGGCATTTAACACGCAGTTGAACGCAGAAACGCAGCTTATCAGTGTATTGGCTAATATGCTGGATGAAGAATATGTTGCACAGTTTGAAGTCGAGGTTGCCGCAGACACCACGGCGGCGATTGATGAAATCAACGCTATTCAAGCCGGGATTGATGAAATTGTTGTCCCGGTCACGGCTGAAACAAGGGCATTGACCGCAGCTTACGATCAGATCACAGCAAAGGCAAGCGAGATTCAGGGGCGGGGAATTTATGGTGATGAAGCCATGATTGCAGCCGCAGCGGAATTTTCCACCTACTTTACTGATACGGATGCCATTGAAATGATGATGGACACTCTTTCAAATTATGCTATGGGTATGACCGGGGGCGGTGCGATAGATTCTACTGGAATGGTGGACTATGCGACGAACTTAGGAAAGATCATGTCCGGTTCGTATGATGCTATGACGAAAAAGGGCTTTGAATTTTCTGATGCACAAAAAGCAATCATTGAAGGGGAAGCCACAAGGGAACAGATCGTTGCTGCTTTGGGTGAAGAATACGTTGATATGTCCGAGGATATGCAGGCGGCAGCAGCCATCACGCAAGTCATTGATGAAGCGTGGGCGGGGCTGTACGAAAGCATGAGTAACACCCCGGAAGGAAAAATCATCCAAATGACAAATACTTGGGGTGATATGAAAGAGGTCATAGGCGGGCAGCTTTATCCTTATGTGCTTTTGTTCGTGGATGCGATAACCGAAAACTGGGGGACGATTCAAACCGTCTTAGACAATATTACTGTTGGTCTTGAATATATGCTTGGTTTCATGTCTTGGCTGATGGAAGGTGCTATCAATTTTGCACAAGCTGTCATTGATAACTGGGGCTGGATCAGCCCTATCATTTACGGCATTATAGGGGCATTGGCGGTATATGGTACTTATCTTGCGATTACCAAAGGTTTAGAACTTGCTTCCGCAGCGGCTAAAGGTGTTATGGCAGTATGGGAAGGGATTCATGCAGCAGCAACCGGAGCATTGACGGCGGCAACGGCGGCAGAGATTGCGGCGCAGAACGGACTTAATGCCGCTATGTACGCTTGCCCTATCGTCTGGATAATCGTTTTGATTATCGCCCTGATTGCTTTGTTTTATGCGGCGGTGGCGGCGGTGAATAAATTTGCCGGGACTTCCGTTTCCGCAACGGGTATTATTTGCGGGGTGTTCATGGTGGCGGCGGCATTTATCGGAAATCTGTTTGTCACCCTGATTAACTTTGTGATTGATATTTTCGTGGTACTCTGGAATTTTATAGCCGCCTTTGCTAACTTTTTCGGGAACGTGTTCAATGATCCGGTGGGTGCGATTGCCCGGTTGTTTTTTGATCTGGTGGACTGTATTCTTGGATTGCTGGAATCTCTGGCTTCCGCTATTGATACAATTTTCGGTTCAAACCTTGCCGGAGCGGTTGCCGGGTGGCGGGATTCCCTTGGCGGGTGGGTTGATGAAACCTTCGGGCAGGGCGAGGAAATCATGGCGAAAATGGACGCTTCCAGCTTGCACTTGGAACGGTTCGAGTATGGGGCGGCTTGGGATGCCGGGTATTCCTTCGGGGAAGGGATTGATGAAAGCATATCCAATTTCGATCCTTCATCCCTTTTCGGCACTACTGACATTCCATCCGCTGACGATTACGCAAGCGCATTGACAGCCGGGGGGATCGGAAGCGGTGTTGATGATATTGCGGGGAATACCGGGGCTATGGCTGACGCTATGGACATAACCGGGGAAGAACTGAAATACCTTCGGGATATTGCGGAGCAGGAAGCAATCAACCGATTCACAACCGCAGAAATCAGCATTGAACAGACGAACCATAACACCATTAAAAACGGTATGGATTTGGATGGTATCATGTCCGGTATGACCGATATGGTGAATGAAGCGATTGACATTTCAACGGAAGGGGTGCATGACTAATGGCGCAAAACGGATATGATTTTTACCTGAATAAATGCTTGTTACCAGTAGCACCCCCAAAACTTTCAGTAAAGATTAACAATGCAAATGAAACCGTCACCCTGATAAACGAGGGAGAAATAAACATTCTGAAAAAGGCAGAATTAACGGATATTGAATTTGAGTGCAGAATACCACAAGAAAAATATCCCTTTGCCGTTTACAAGTCAGGGTTCAAAGGTGCTGACTATTTTCTGGACTACTTTGAAAGCCTGAAAACGAGTAAGAAGCCCTTCCAGTTCATTGTATGCAGGAAACGACCGACCGGAAAAAGACTTTTCGACACCAACATAAAGGTATCTATGGAAGATTACAAAATTACAGAGGATGCAAAAAACGGGTTTGATGTTCTGGTAAAGATAAAACTGAAACAATGGCGGGACTACGGGACAAAGACGGTGAACATTTCTTTCAACATGGAGAAACCGAAAGCAAGCGTTGAGCCGCAGCGGGAAGCAACCACTTCACCCGCCCCGGCAGCAGCGCAGACTTACACGGTAGTGAAGGGGGATTGCCTTTGGAACATAGCTAAAAAATTTTACGGTAACGGTTCAAAGTATTCAATTATTTACAATGCAAACAAAAGCGTGATCGGGGGAAACCCTAACTTGATTTATCCGGGGCAAGTCCTGACAATCCCGGCAGCTTAGAAAGGGGGTGTGTTCAAATGAGCGTTGAATTATTGATTGGGAATGAACTTGGAACAAAAGCCTATCTTCCGGCAGTAAAAGAGGGTATAGAGTGGACAACGGAACGGAAGAACACACCCGGAAAGCTGTCTTTCGAGGTATTAAAGGATGATGTTCTTGATTTTTCGGAAGGTAGTGCGGTGAGGTTAAAGGAAAACGGTGATGAAGTGTTCTTTGGCTTTGTGTTCAAGCAGCAGAGGGCAAAGGAACAGATCATCACCGTTACTGCTTACGACCAATTAAGGTATCTGAAAAATAAAGATACCATAGTTTACGAAAATAAGACGGCAGACCAATTCTTGCGGATGGTTGCCGCTGACTATGCCCTGAATGTTGGTGTTCTGGAAAATACAAATTATATCATTGAATCGAGAGTTGAAGAAAATACTTCCCTTTTTGAAATGATTCAAAATGCCCTTGACCTGACTTTACAGAACACTGGGGAAATGTTCGTATTGTATGATGATTTTGGAAAGCTGACCCTGAAACACCTTTCTTCTATGGCGGTGGGAAAGCCGGGGGCTTATTTCATGGTGGATGAAGAAACGTGTGAAACCTTTGATTATACTTCATCCATTGATGATAACACCTATAATAAAATTAAGCTGACCTATGACAATGAAGATACCGGATTCAGGGAAGTGTATATTGCGCAGGATTCCAGCAATATCAACAAATGGGGTGTTTTACAGTATTTCGATACCCTGAAAAAAGGGGAAAACGGTCAGGCGAAAGTTGACGCACTTCTGAAACTGTATAACAAGAAAACCCGCAATCTGAAACTTACCAATGTTTTAGGTGATAACCGGGTGAGGGCTGGCAGCATGATTGTTGTGAACCTTGATTTGGGTGATATGAAATTAAGGAACTTCATGTTGGTGGAAAGCTGCAAGCACACATACAAAGAAAGTGAACACTGGATGGATTTGACGCTTAGAGGGGGTGAGTTTGTTGGCTGATGCGAATGGATTAGTGGAAGCTATGAAAAGGGCGGCACGGGATGAACGGGAATCTTCAAAGCCCGTCAACGTGTACTTTGGGGAAGTGGTAAGTGTTGCACCCCTGAAAATCAACGTGGAACAAAAAATGGTTCTTGGTGAATCGCAGCTTATTCTTACAAGGAATGTCACCGACTATATGACAACCGTAACCGTTCAATGGAATACGGAAATAGGGGTTCTTTCCTCTGACGGAAAAACAACCGCCCCGCCGCCCCACCTTCACGGGATTGTAGGGCAAAAGAATTTCCTGATGCACAATGCCCTTGAAGTCGGTGATGAAGTGATACTGATAAGGCAGCAGGAAGGTCAAAAGTTTATCGTGATTGACCGGATAGGGGGTAAGTGATGATTCCTTCAACGGTTGGTTTTTTGGATAAAGATTTTGAAATTGAGGAACAGCCGAGTTTCACATATAAGATGCAGACGGACACAAAACTTGTCCGTGGGTATACTGACGGTCTGGAAGCGGTAAAGCAGGCTATTTACAAAATCATAATGACAGAACGCTATCAGTACATCATGTATAGCTGGAATTATGGGATTGAACTTCTTGACCTTTTCGGTGAACCCGTAACTTATGTATGCCCTGAATTGAAGCGGCGCATTTCGGAAGCGTTGCTTTGGGATGATCGGATTCGGAGCGTTGACAATTTTGAATTTGATTTCCCCCAGAAGGGCGTTGTTCATGTAACATTTATAGCGCATACCATTTTCGGGGATGTGCAGGCGGGAAGAGAGGTGAATTTTTAATGTATGAGAATATAACTTATGAGGTAATCCTTCAAAGGATGCTTGACCGTGTTCCTGATAAATTCGATAAGCGGGAAGGTTCGCTTATTTGGGACACCCATTCACCCACCGCCATTGAATTACAAATTTTGTATCTTGAACTTGATGGGATTTTGAAAGAAGCCTATGGGGATTCAGCTTCAAGGGAGTTCCTGATCTTGCGCTGCAAGGAAAGGGGAATATACCCCCATGAAGCTACAAAAGCGGTATTGAAAGGGGTGTTTGTCCCGTCAACCATTGATGTGACCGGGCAGCGGTTCAATATCGGTGATATAAACTATATCGTGACCGGAAAGATTGCGGATGGAGAATACCGTGTTGAATGTGAAACAACCGGGAAAATCGGAAATCAGTTTTTCGGTTCAATGATACCCATAGAATATATAAAGGGGCTGCAAACCGCTGAACTGACTGAAATCCTTATCCCCGGAGAGGATGAAGAAGAAACGGAAGATTTGCGGCAAAGATATTTTGCTTCCTTTGATGAAAATGCTTTCGGCGGGAATAGGGCTGATTATCTGGAAAAGACCAATGCTATTCCGGGAGTCGGAAGAACAAAGGTAACAAGGGTATGGAACGCAGACATTTCCCCGGCTGACATGATACCGAAAGAAAGCGTTGAAACGTGGTACAACGGCATTAAAGGAACGCTTACCGGGGAAGTCCGGTATTGGCTGGATTCTGTTTTCCATGCCGCAAAAGAAAAGAAGCTGACAACCGGGGGAACAGTGCTTTTGACAATCATCAATTCGGAGTTCGGGGTTGCTTCGGATGCACTGGTTCAAACGGTTCAGACAACCATTGACCCGGAAGTGAACGCTGGTGACGGATACGGACTTGCCCCTATCGGTCATGTGGTGAAGGTGGAAAGCGCAAAAGCAATAGCAATTTCCGTCAAAACCACCCTGACCTTTGAACCGGGGTATGGATGGGGGAATTTGCAGACTTCGATTGAAGAAGGTATTTCCGCTTACCTTCTGGAACTTAGGAAGGAATGGGCTGATGCTTCCTATCTGATTGTGAGAATCAGTCAAATTGATACTCGTATCTTGAATGTTCCGGGGATCGTTGATGTTCAAAATACTTCAATCAACGGTTCAATGAATAACCTGAACTTAGGGAAATATGAAATTCCGGTGCTTGGGGGTGTAAGCGGATGATTCGAGAAGTTGACCTTGTTTCTTACCTTCCCCCTTTTGTGGGAGAGTACAAAGAAACCAATCTAACCCTGATAGCAGAAAACCCGGAATTTGTTCTTGTCTGGAAAGCCGCTGACCGGGCTTTAAAAAATGAGTTTATCGCAACGGCTGATGAATATGGAATTTCAAGGTTTGAAAAAATCTTGCACATTCTTCCATCCCGTGATGATACGCTGGAAAGCAGAAGATCAAGGGTTCAATCCAGATGGTTCACAAGCCTACCCTATACATGGCGAATGTTGATTCAAAAATTGATTGCTTTGTGTGGTGAAGATGATTTCACTATCACAAAGCAATTTGATTTTTACCGGATTGATCTGGATGTTCACCTTGAATTATTCGGGCAAGTGGAAGAATTGGAACGGATCATTGAAACAATGCTTCCGTGCAATATGGAGATGGACGCAAGGAACAGCATACCCATGAGAGCGGAAGGTGTTGCGTTGGCAATCGGCGGTGTGTGCTTTGTCAATTCCTACCTGATAACCAATGACTGGCAGGAGAATAAAACCATTGAAGGAAATATCCTGATCGGAAGCGGTGTTTCTGAATCTGAAAAGTGGATGATAACCAATGATGAAAAACGGAAGGACACGATTTCAGGAAGTGCAGATTTTGGCGGCGGGCTTTCATATGCAGCCGCTTATATTATTACCAATGACAGCCGGGAAAGCGTGGTTGTGAGAGGTTCGGCGGTTCACGGTGCAGCCGCTACAAATACCGTGAGTGTTGTTATAACAGAAGATTTCAATGAACAGTTTGACATATCCGGTAATGGTTCAGTTGGTTCTGGGATTGTCACGGTTGAACACATTGAAATAAATTGAAAAAATGAAAGGATGGAAAAAGAATGGCAGAATTTTCAAAGTTGGTTATCACCAACAAAGGGCAGGCATTGATTGCGAAAATGATCGCAGGGGAAGGAAGTATTGAGTTCACCAAAATAGCGGCTTCCAGTAAAGAGTATGAGGAAAGCGGATTGCAGGAGATTGATTCCCTTGATGAAGTCCGGCAGACAACACTTATTTCAAAGATCACCCGGACTAATAAAGTGGCGATTGAAGTTCAAACGGCTTTAAGCAATACAGACTTAACAGCCGGGTACTACATCCGCACATTGGGCTTGTATGCCCTTGATCCTGACGAGGGTGAAGTTCTGTATGCCGTGACGAAAGAAACCTCTGGAAACGCTTATATGCCGCCGTATAACGGCATTACAGTGACCGGAGCTTATATCACTATCATTACAACCGTTGGAAACGCTGAAAACGTATCTCTGGAAGTAAACCCCGGAGCAGTCGCCACAATCGGGGACATTCAGGAATTGGAAAAACAGATCGCAGATTTGCAGGCTTTTGTTGGCTTCACCGATAATGAAATCTATGGGGTGGAAGTCGATTTCAAAAATAACAAGTTCACCCGCCTTGCAGGAGCAGCCGGGAAAACACCGGGGGCAAGTTTCGATTCAATTCATTGTTTCGGTGGACGGCGGCGGTGTAACGTAACCAATGACGGAAAAGTAGTTGCGTACTATGGGGACGGTAACTTCTCCACCACTGGAAAACTGACAAAGGCGGTCACGATCCCGGAAGGGGAACAGTATGCTGGAACATATGCAGCCGGGACACCCGTTCAGGTGATGGTTGAACAGCCTAAATTTTATTACAAGGTTGTTCCTCTGGTTACGGATATTGTGACAGAGGGTGAAAACCACGGACACCATATCAGGAAAGCACGGTACTATGTGAGTGAAGAACCCCGCACTGGCTTCAAGGTTCATCCGGCTTTCGTTGAAAGCGGAAGAATCAATGATTTCATTTACCTTGCAGCCTTTGAAGGTTCTCTTTATGACGCTTCCGCAGGGGTTTATATTCTGGATGATGCGCAAGTGGCAGACTTCGCCGCTGATATGCTTTCCAGTATCGCAAATGCAAAACCCATGTCCGGGCTGACGCAGAGCCTTACAAGAGCAAACACCCGGAAGATTTCGCAGAAAAGGGGATCAGGCTGGGAACAGTCTTATGCTGCAACGGTGGCAGCTTCGCAGATGCTTATGTTGATTGAGTATGCCACTTTCAATATGCAGTCTGCTATTGGCATGGGCGCAGTAAGTAAGACGGATGACGGGGCAAGTTCCATGACGGAGATCACCGGGGCAACCGTGAATTTGGGTAACGCTTCCGGGGCAGTAACCAACGCTAACGGGGTTCAGATTGTTTCCTATCGTGGGGAAGAAAACTTCTGGGGCAATATCTGGACTTGGGTTGACGGCATGAATGAGAACAACCCTTCCACTTGGAACAACAAACCGGAGAATGAAGGGCAGCACGGAAAACTTTATGTTGCGGATCATGGATTTGCTGATGATACCGGGGCAAGTCCTTATATTGACACTGGGATTTACCCTTGCTATGGCGGCGGTTATGTTTCTGCCTTTGGCTACAGTGAAGCGTTTGACTGGCTTTTCATCCCCACGGAAAAGGCTGGCAATTCTGCCCTTCCGGTTGGTGATTATTTTTGGAATCAGTATGCCGGATGGAGGGTTGCTAGATTGGGTGCTATATGGAGTGACGGTGCTCATGCGGGTGCTTTCTATTGGAGTCTGAGTGATGCTTCCTCTAATCGTTATCGGAATGTCGGCGGGCGGTTGGTGTATGTACCCACCAAAAAGGCAGCATAAGGTTCAATGAAATTTTGAAATTTTCAATATAGGTAGTTCAGGGAGTATTGTTGTTTTAGACCGATTCACGGGGACAATGCAAATAGAAGCCACAAAAAGGTTACTAAATTAGGTGCTAAATGGAATAACAGTGCTAATGCAGGTACTTTCTATTGGAATCTGAATAATGCTTCCTCTAATCGTAATCGGAATATCAGCAGGCAGTTAGTAAATGCACAAGCCCCGTCCGGCAGCAACGGGCGGGGCTGAAATGAAATTCTGTATTCCTGAAAGACCGTGCCACATGGCAAGACAGACAGCCCCGGAAAGGGAAGTTAAAAAGAAAGCGGGCGGCATTAGTAAGTTTTGAAAAGTTTATTTCAATTCTTGAACATTCTGCTTGTAGTGCATACAAAAGGAATATCCAAACATGAAGCGATTCGGAAATCTATATTCAAAGATTTATGATATAGATAACCTACGAAAAGCGCACCAGAACGCAAAGAAAGGAAAAGGTTGGTATGAAGAAGTAAAACAAGTTGACGCAGATTCGGAAACCTATTTGAAGCGGCTTCAGGAGATGCTTGTAAACCATACTTACAAAACTTCTGCTTACGAAAAATTCATCAAGCGAGAGAACGGAAAGGAACGGGAGATTTTCAAGCTGCCCTACTTCCCGGATCGTATTTGTCAATGGGCGATTCTGCAAGTGATTGAACCGTACTTGTTGCGGAACATGATCCCGAACACCTATTCAGCAATACCGGAAAGAGGGATTCACAAGGCTTTGCATGATGTTCAAAAGGCTATGTGGACGGATGTTCCAAACTGTCAGTATTGCTTGAAGCTGGATGTTCGGAAATATTATCCGTCCATAAACCACGATATTCTGAAAGCAAAGTTCAGGCGGCTTTTCAAGGATGATGAATTGCTTTGGTTATTGGATGAAATCATAGACAGTATTTCAACCGCAAACATTGAGAATATGCGGGATATATGGTTGCTGGATGAAGATTTTGATTCAGAAACCGGGATTCCGATTGGAAATTACCTGTCGCAGTATTGCGGCAATTTCTATCTGTCCTCTTTCGATCACTGGATCAAAGAAGAAAAGCGGGTGAAACACTATTTCCGTTACATGGATGATATTGTTATTTTCGGTAGCAGCAAAGAAGAACTTCACCAGTTAAGAAAAGACATAGCTGAATATTTCAGGATGGAATTGAAGGTTATGATAAAAGGGAACTGGCAAGTGTTCCCGTCCTATGTGCGTGGTGTTGATTTTGTGGGCTATCGAACATTCTTGAACTATACGCTGTTGAGAAAAAGCAGTTGCACAAAGTTCAAGGATAAAATGGTGGAGATCGGGAAGAAAGTGGAACGTGGTCAGATGATGAACTATTCTGAATGGTGTTCAATCAATTCATACAAGGGATGGTTGAAACATTGTGACAGTTACCGCTTGCAAAAGAAATACCTTGTCCCTATCTTGCCGGATGCAGACAGATACTATTATTTTGTTGTCAAAAAGAAAGGCGGTAAAGGAAATGAAGGACTATGGAAGGGTGAGAAGTTGTGTCAAGCCTAAATCAGTTGTTATTGATGATTTCAGCGTTTGGCAGCACACCGACATTCAGGAAGTTTCTGAAAATGTCGGTGAAGAAAATGAGTTCGTTGGGTATGAGTTCAACATGATCCAGTACGACAAAGACGAGTTCATTTTGAAGCAGGCAACCGAAAGCGCAGCGATCCAGCAGCAGATCACGGACACGCAGCTTGCATTGTGTGAAGTGTATGAATTGATGGGATAAGGAAGGGGTGAGAATATGGCGGCGGTATATGCTAATCTGATTATCAAGGGGCAGAAGCAGATTGAAGAAGTCCCTGAAAAAATCCGGGATGATGTGCGGGCAATCCTGACGGAAAAGGGATTCCCTGAACTGGCGGCGGGTGATGCGGATTGATTACCAATCTAATCATAAAAATTTTATTCAGGAAGGAAGTGGAAGAAATGGCTGTTGTTTATGCGACACTGATTGTCAAGGGCAAGAAATCCTTTGCGGAAGTCCCTGACAGAATCAAGGATCAGGTCAAGGCGGTGCTGGCTGATCTGGATTGCCCGGAACTGGCTGAATAAGGTCATAGGGTAAGGAAATCTATGAACGACACAATAAACCCCCTATATGGGCTTATATGAAGCCCTGAATGGGGGCTTTTGCGTGTCCAAAAGCAGAAAGAGAGGTAAAAAGAATGAAAGCTAAAATTTTATCGTTGCTTGGATGTGCCGGGAGTGTGATCGCTTCCCTTTTCGGCGGGTGGGATGCCGCCCTTGTCACCCTTCTGATTTTCATGGGGGTTGATTATGTGACCGGGCTGATCGTTGCCGGGGTTTTCCATACCAGCGAAAAGACGGAGAACGGGACGCTGGAAAGCCGTGCCGGGTGGAAAGGTCTTTGCCGGAAAGGTGTTACCTTGCTGGTGGTTCTGGTGGCTTGCCGCCTTGATCTGATGATGGGTTCTAACTTCATCCGGGATGCCGTTGTGATCGCTTTCGTTGCGAATGAAACCATCAGCATTATTGAAAATGCGGGGCTGATGGGGATTCCCATTCCGGCAGTCATTACAAAGGCTATTGAAGTGCTGAAAAAGAAAGCGGAAAGCGAGGAAGAATAATATGAGCAATTCACCTTTAGTTTCCTACACCAGAATTTCCCCGTTCAGGAACAGCCCCCGCAACCATCCCATTGACACGATAACAATTCATTGTTACGTTGGGCAGGCTTCGGTTGAATCGGCGGGCGCATGGTTCCAGAAATCCAATTCATCATGCAACTACATGATCGGGGCTGATGGAAGGATCGCCCTGATCGTGGATGAAGGGGATCGGTCTTGGTGTTCGTCCAGCAAGGCGAATGACAACCGGGCGGTTACTATCGAATGTGCTTGTGATAAAGCCGCCCCCTATGCGGTAAACGGGAAAGTGTGGGCTTCCCTGATTGCCCTTTGCGCTGATATTTGCAAGCGGAACGGGATCAGGGCTTTGCTTTGGGAAGGTGACAAGTCCCTGATCGGGAAAGTGGAGCGGCAGAACATGACCGTTCACCGCTGGTTTAAAAACAAGGCTTGTCCGGGGGAATATCTGTATTCCAGACACGGGCAGATCGCCGCAGAAGTGAACAATCTTCTGAACAGCGGGGGGACGGCTAGGCTTACCAGAATCGCCGGGGAAGCGGCTGCAACGGTGGAACAGATGCGGGCTTATATCCGGGCGGTCAATCCTTCCGTGCCGCAGTCCGTGATTGACATGATCCCGTTTTATCTTTCAGAGGGCAGAGCGGAAGGGATCAGGGGGGATGTGGCTTTTGCCCAATCTTGCCTTGAAACCGGGAATTTTGCTTTCGGCGGTTCGGCGGTCACGCTGGATCAGAATAATTTTTGCGGGATGGGTGTTACTTCCAATGGCATGAAAGGAAATTCCTTTGATACCCCGCAGCTTGGGATCAGGGCGCAGATTCAGCACCTGAAAGCCTATGCAAATTCCAATCCACTGGTGAACGGGTGCATTGATCCCCGCTTCAAATATGTTTCCCGTGGTTCGGCTGAATTTGTGGAGTGGCTGGGGATTCAGGAGAACCCGCAAGGGAAAGGCTGGGCGGCTGGCGCAAAGTACGGTGAAAAAATCCTGAACATTCTGGGCAAGATCACCGGGACAGCGGCAGAGCCGGAAGCCCCGGCAAAATTCCCTTACAAGGTGCGGGTGAAAATCCCTGATCTGTATATCCGCAAGGGCGCAGGAACGAACTACCAGAAGGACGGCTTCACGGGCAAGGGGGTTTTTACCATTGTTGATGAAGCTGACGGGCAGATCAGCAGCACCGGGAAAATCGGGAAGTGGGGACTTTTGAAGTCCGGGGAAAAGGGGCGCAACCGCTGGATTTGCCTTTCTTTGGGTGATTCCGTGACCGAAAAAGTGTGATACTAATTTGTTACTAATTAGGGCATATTTTGGAGGTTTTGAGCCGCTTTATATTTTGAACTTTTCTGAATTTATCGGTATTTCAGGGGGTTTGAAATATTTAAAATTTATGGTATAATAATTGCAGATTGGACAATATATGCCAATATCAGTAAAAAGAATAGGCTCAAATTTGGGATACAGTGATATTGGTTTACTATATGAAGGATGAGGGAATTGAAATGCAAATAAACTGGGAAAGCTTTGCTACATATAATCATGATATACGTGGGATTCGGTTTAAGTTCGAAGACTTGTGTCGTCAGTTATTTGCTAATGAGAATCTTTCTGGAAATAAGCAGTTCAGGTATCTCCATGCTAATCCGAATAATCATGGATTGGAAACAGAACCTATTTATGATGAAACGAACAAGCGATGGATTGGTTTTCAGGCAAAATTTTTTGATCAGGATGTGCATTATGAACAGATAAAACATTCTGCAGAAAAGATAGTGGAATACTATACAGGTAAAGATGGAGTTGTTGATCTTGTATATCTTTTTTGCAATAAGGCAATTACATCCACGGCGAAACAATATGTAAATGCAGTAGAATGTTTAATAAAAGCGAATATAGATGTGCAACTCGTTACGGATACAACAGTTCTCGATCTCATAAGGAACAAATATCCTTACCTTGGTTTATACTATTTTGGAAATCATACGATTCAGAAGGAATGGTTTGCAACTCACACAAGTTATATGTTAGATGAACTTGGAGAACGCTATAACCGTGACTTCAATGTTGGAACTATATTTATGGATGAACTTTCCTTATTCATTCATGATCAAAGAGCAGCAGAATATCTTAATGCGAAGAAGACAGTTCTCCTTGATGAGATAAGCGAACTGTTATACCGAAGCAATAAAAGAGATTATTTAAGGAAACTGGAAGAAGTAGTCTTAGCCCTTCCAGATGTGAATATTGAAACGCTATATCATTCTATCGAGTGGAATAGTACGGTTCGATTGGCTGTTGCAACCTTTTTAGATAATTTTGGAGAAGAACTCAAAAAGCTAGAGGCAGAGAGAGATAGACAGTATATACTTTCCTTTGACAGTGAAAAGGAGCGGAAAGAGCGAGAGGAAGCCCTAAAAGAATACCATAATTTGGGGAGTAAGATTCGTGACATAGATATATTCCTGAATCCGTGAAATTGGTTGTTTTATGAAGCCAATCCTAAATCTGATTGGCTTACTCTTGATAAATTGTCCTTCAAAGACAGTATTTTAATGAATGATGATTGATTTTGGCTCTAAATGACAGTTAGGAATACTGGAAAACCTTAAAAAATGGCATACTTTCCCCTTGGTTTTTCATATGGTTACCTCGTAGGACGATTTTACAATTGGAAATCTGCGAAAGCTGTATATACCTCCGCAAAAGCATGCCGCCATACATTACTTCGGCCAAGACCTATCAACAACTGACGGGCATGCTCTGTAACGTGGCTTGCCATCATGATCATGTTTCCGATTACCGTGCGCAGCCTCCTGCGTCTGACTTTATGTTTTGTCCCGGTTCCCTTCC